>NZ_JCACKR010000061.1:31363-88800 GCF_059505485.1 Stenomitos rutilans | reverse complement strand
AGGATGCACTCGGTTGGTTCGCTCACTGTGGCTTATTCATTTGAAAACCGCTGTAGCTCCTCAATAATTTCACTGCCGCGCACTGAAGCAAAATCAATGTAGTATTTCTTGTCCTCAGGATTTTTAAATACCAGCGTCTTACTGGGATCACAGGCTCTGCGAAATTTTGCTCGATCAAGACTCATAAGGTTTTTCTCTTAATCAACTGCGAGGCGGGCAACTCTCTTTATTTTTCTCGAAGCTTATTTAATTCAGAACTCTCTGTTTTCTGCGGCAACTCCAACCTGATTCGCTGCTCTTCCTTCCCTCCCACCTTATCCCGCTTTACCACTGGCGGTGCATCCTTCGCCGTATCCAACCGATCTGCCATCACCCGCATCACCTGGGCAAAATCCCGCGATGGCATCACCTCAACTCGATCCAGGATGTCCTTGCTCGTTAGTCCCCGATTTCGCCCATACAGGTAAGCCACAAAGTCCTCAACCAGCATCCCTCGCCTCCGGGCAAGCTTCTCTAGATTCTCCAGGTTCGGCAAATTCTTACCGTTCTCCCAAGATTGCACCGTTGATTGCGACACATCCAGCAGTTGGGCAAACTCACGCTGGGACAACTCACCCCTTGCCTCCAACGTTGCAGCCGCTAATCGTTTCAGTACGTTTTCGTCCACAAACACCGCAACGAACACTCACTCTAAGGAAACACAGAATTAACTCTCACACAATCAAATGATTGCTTAATCATGTATTATTCTGTTGAATGATATTTCGTTCAAAAACGAACATAGTTTTGTTCAAAGCCATGAGCCAATCCTCCCTGCCCAAACAACGCGAAAACGTCACGATTCGTATGAACCCTGACTTAAAGGAGCAACTACAAATCAAAGCGATTAAGGAAAGGTGTCACCTCTCTGACCTCATTGAACAAGCTGCCCTTCTCTACCTAGAGCAACAAAAGCCTGCATAGGAAAAATGCCCCATCTACAGCCAGCAGCGGGGCATCTACTTGTACTTATCTGCATCATGACAAATCCAGTCCCACCTTCTGAAGCATCAGGGATACAAAAGCCTCCCCAGTTCGTGCAGATTCCCAAAGACTTAATTCGATATGCCCGAACCCTAAAGCTTACAGGGACTCAATATGACCTCTGGCTTTACCTCTGGGAACTCGACCCCTATGGCGATCGCTGGGTAGACATTCCCCCGCCTGTCGAAATTGCCGCTCTGCTGTCCGTAGACCCTCGCACCGTGCAAAGAGCCGCCCGCCGACTAGAAGACTGCGACCTGTTTGACTTCCAGATTGAGCGCTGGAAGTGCCGCAATACAACCGTTTCAGTCAAAACCCGCGATCATTCTACGGGCAAAGAGATCCGCCTTCCGACAAAACGATCCAAAGGGCGACAGAACGATCCCGTTGCCACCAACAAGATCCCCCTGCCATCAACAGGATCAAACGATCCAAATGAGGGGCTAAGACCTTTACAGGCAGTGGGTTCTGAGTCCCCTCATACTCTTCATACTGATCCACATTCTCTCATAGACCAGACAGAGTGACAGGCAGAAAGAACAGGGGAGAGTCAATTTTTACTCAATGAAGAATTTTTGCCAGCCTTTCGAGAGTGGCTGCTCAACAGAGCCAAACAGCTACCGCAATATCCAGCTCTCATTGAGCAGTGGGTTGAAATACAGGCAAAAGTTGAAGCGAACCAAAAAGACTTTCTCAACCACCTCAAATCCAAAAACGGGGTAAACGTTCCGCCGCCCGTTCCAGACCGCTTTCAAATTGAAATGGCGTGTGCCCAAGCGGTACTCAATGGCGATCGGGCTTGGGCACTCAGCAAACTACAGCAGCTCTGGGCTGAAGGCTGGACTGATTTAGTCCAAGACCTTTGCCAGCTCTACCAGGAATGGGGCTTCATCATCTCCAACAGCGGTGTGGAGGTTGGGCAAGACCAAAACATTCGATCATCAAGCAACAGAGGTGAAGCATCGTGACCGCTATCCGGTTTGAATTTATCGACAAGCACGAAGCCGCTGCACTCCTCAAAGTTCACCCTGGCACCCTCAACCGATATCGTCAGGAAGGGAAACTGATTGAGGGCGTTCACTATACCCGCCTCAGTTCCCAGACCATTCGGTACAACAAAGCTTTATTAGAAGACTGGGTCATCAACCGTGATGACCCAGCAGCCCACCGTCGAGCGATCGAAGTCTACCTGGCTTCCCTCTTAGGCAACCAGTCAAAAAAGAAAAACTAATCAAGTACCAATCAATTCCGGTAGCTTCGGTCTTCCCTGAACATTGCCCGCGTAATCTCGAAAGAGCGTCTGAATCTCGTGTCCGGTCATCTCTGCAATCATCGCCGGGTTCAGTCCCATGTCTAGCGCATGAGAGATCAAGGTCCTACGGGTGGTGTAAGGCTTACGGTACTCTACCTCCACCTTAGACAGTACCGCTTTCCAGGCACGGTTCCTAAAGTTGTGATCGTCGATCGCCCGACCTTTAGGAGACGGGAACACCAAATCATCCGGCTTTGCATCGGCAGGCTTTCGACTGAGAAGCATTGCTTGCAGTCTTGGAGTCAGAGATACAAACCTGGCTCGATTATTCTTCACCTCTTTCCGATGCCCCCGGCTCAGACTCTCTCCAATCCAAACCACGGAGCAATCATGGTTGAGATGTACCCACCGCAGCCCGATCGCTTCACCTGTTCGACAGCCCGTTGACAGCAGAAACTCCACGTAGCCTGAGTAGTGCGCGTAGTAGCAATCGCTCCTGAAACCCTCCAGAATTTTCTCAATTTCCGCCTTGGTGAATGGTTTCGCCTTCTGACGTGGCGGCACCTTCACTGTCTTAAGAACGTCCACCCAGAGATTGTTATCTACCAGCTTCTGCTTCATCCCCCATTCCCAGCAGGCACGCATCAAGGTAATCCGCTCGTGTAGGGTAATGGGTGCAATGCGCTTCGCTAACCAGACTTTGAATGCCTCAGCGTCAGCCTCCCTTAGAGCGATCGCTGCTTTACCCCTAAAGAACTGATTGATATAGCCCAGCAGTGCCGAGTACTTTGCCAGCGTCTGTTTGTAAACCTGCTTCGTTTTGTAGCTGATGAATTTCTCAAACAGTGCCACTACTGTGATGTGGTCGCTGATGGGGCGCTCTGCTTTGTACTTCACCAACGTGCGATCGAAATTCCCTGTTGCGATGTCACCCTCAATCTGCTTCGCCTTCCCCTCCGCTACAGTCCGATTTGTCTTGCCTTCTGGCAGTTCCAAATACAGAAAGTACCGCTTACTTTGGTAGCTCCAGCACAACCGCAGTCGTCCTTTAAACGTCTGCACCGTAACCGTCCCCTTGGGAGACTTCTTGCGCTTCCCCAATTGAGATACTGTTTCGTGCGATCGCGATACTTCGGCTCTGACCACACACCCTCCTGAAAGGTCGCTATCAGTGGAATTCAGTATCGCAATCGTATCTCAATCAATGCTTGAAACCGTGTCAGGATGTGTAAGGTTGAGGTACCTTATTGAGAATGGCAGCTCTAAACCCAGCTTTCTTTAAAGCGCAAAAACCCTCTCATTGAGAGGGTTTCATGCCATCGGAGCGGCGAGATTCGAACTCACGACCCCTACTACCCCAAAGTAGTGCGCTACCAAGCTGCGCTACGCCCCGATTTGCTTGCTCAGTATAACACGATCGTACAGACCGCTGGTAGCTTGTCAGACGACTTCCTTCACCGCCGCCTGTGCTTCTCGGCGCAAACCCGCTGCGATACGAAATAGCTCTTGCCCCGTGTGCAGGTAATAGTCATCATAGTTGAGCGTAAAAAACTCTAGCTGCTCGATACCGTCATCAACCTGGTTCAAGCAGTAATAAAGATGGGCGGCAACGCCTGCCAGCGTTTTGGGGTTGGGAAGAGACTGAAAAATGGTTTCAGCGCGGCGCAGGCGATCGCGACAGTCCTCAAGATAGTCCTGAAAATCCGCCATCAGTACATCGTCAAAGGGATCAGCAGCAAGATTGTCAATCTGCTCCTTCAAGGGCTTGAGAATTTGCTGTATCAGATGGCTGACAGGCGTATAGACCTGGGTCAACCACTGTTGCAGATGTGCATCTGCCTGCTGAGCCGTTTGCTGCTGGTTACGGTGACGTGCCTGTGCATCAGCCGTCCGCTGCTGACGGTTCCCTCGGCCTGTGGAAAAACCTGCGTCTTCGAGTTGGGTGAGATAGTGGATCTGCTGATCATACGATTTACGATTTTCAGGATCGCCCAACACTTCGTAAGCGGCATTGACTCTGGCAATCTTCTCGTGGTTAGCAGTTTCGCGGTTGCTATCGGGGTGAAACTGCTTGGCTAGCTGACGATACGCCTGTTTAATCTCTGCCTGGGTTGCTGTTGGTTTAACGTTTAAAGTGCGGTAGTGATCAGACCTCATGCTGCTTTTTTCAGGCTTACCCTCCAAGCATAGCGGGCAAATTTAGCTCAGAGTCCTGGAAGAGAGGGGTACTCAAATAGCGTTCACCAAAACTAGGCTGAATCATGACAATGAGCTTGCCTGCATAGTCAGGACGACGACCTACTTGAATAGCTGCATAGAGCGCAGCCCCACTCGAAATGCCTGAAAGTAAGCCTTCTTCACGAGCTAAACGTCGTCCGTAGGCAATCGCATCATCATCAGGAACCGTAATCACCTCATCAATCAGGTTTACATCCAGCACAGGCGGCACAAAGCCAGCGCCAATCCCCTGAATTTTGTGGGCACCGGGACGACCACCAGACAGAACGGGACTGTTGGCTGGCTCAACCGCGATCGCCCGAAACTCAGGTTTACGCGTTTTGATCACATCAGCCACGCCTGTAATCGTGCCGCCTGTCCCCACACCTGCCACGATCGCGTCAATCTGACCGTCAGTATCCTCCCAAAGCTCTTCTGCTGTGGTTTGGCGATGAATCTGAGGATTAGCTGGGTTGCGAAACTGTTGCAGCATGTAGGCATTGGGTACCGTTTCCACAATCTGTTGTGCCCGCTGAATGCAACCGCTCATGCCTTCAATCCCCGGTGTGAGTTCCAGTTGTGCCCCATACGCACGGAGCATGGCACGCCGTTCAGAACTCATCGTTTCTGGCATGGTTAAAATCAGACGATAACCTTTTGCAGCAGCGGCCATTGCCAGGGCGATGCCTGTATTGCCTGAGGTTGGCTCTACCAGTACGGTTTTGCCCGGTGTGATCAACCCGTCTTTCTCAGCGGTATCAATCATGCTGATGCCAATACGGTCTTTGACGGAAGCAGAAGGGTTCATCCCTTCGAGCTTGACTAAAATGCGTGCCGTACACCCGTCTGCCTGAGGAATTCGATTTAACTGTACCAGGGGGGTGCGACCAATGAGTTCGGTAATATTTTGAGCGATTCGCATGGGTCTAGATGTAATACATGATGTCGAGTTGTCGTCGGGCGTTGCATTTTTCGCTTAGGTCTTGCAAAGTACAGCGCTGTAAAACGGCATTTGCGGCTTGATGCGCTTCTTGCCACACATCCCAAATGACAGCACTTTCGACTGTTTTGGGCACGATTTGCGGCTCTGCTGATTGGGCTTCGGCACCCTCCAGGCATTGCAGCACTTCCAGAAGATTAATCTTCCAGGGTTCACGCGCCAAAATGTAGCCGCCTTTTGCCCCTCGCTGCGATCGCACCAAGCCACACCGTCTGAGTGTAGCTAATAATTGCTCCAGGTAGCGATCGGGAATTTGTTGCTGTGCAGCAATTTGGCGAATCTGAAGCGGCTCGCCACTGGCATAGTGCGTTGTTAACTCAATCAGCGCCAGGATGGCATATTCATTCTTACTTGAAATTTCCACGGGTAGAGTTTAATAAACAGTAGTTGAGGTCAGATCCCAGATTCATTATACTACGGTTCTACACTGGGGTTTTTGGATGAGCAAAAACAAATCAGCCCTACGATCGCAGGGCTGATTCATTCGGTGATCAGCGCTAAGGCCCCTAATCGTTGCTCAGGTTAGAACGTGAACGTCGTCCGTAAAACGCCAACAAAAACATCTTCGTTAGAATTACTGCCAGGAATACCCGCATTCTGGTTCACGCTGGGAAGATAAATCAGTCCAGGCGTAATGGAGATGTTGTCTGTCAGTTGGTACTTATAGAAGACTTCGATATGGTAAGCAAAATCCTGACTCCGGCTTGCAAAGGCTGGACTCAGATTGGCATTACCAACGTCAATGCCTCTGAGCGTTGGTTCTGCGCCTGCAACAATACCTAGCAAATTACCTTTTTTACCCAGATCTGGGAAGCCGACTGCTACCGCAAAGTTCCAGATGTCAGCGTCGCCCAAGCCGATGATCGTCGCGTCGCTATAGCCAACCCATCCATTCACAATAAAGCCACGAGCGGGTCGGAAGGACGCTTCAACCCCAAAGGAGTTGCTTTCTACCGGGAACGATCGCCCTCGCAACAGCGAATTATTATTCAGGTTTGCAAACGTCGTCCCCGTACCACCGAGGTTAAAATTGTTCCCAGCCGTCAAGCCAGGATTATTTCTCTCATAGCCCCGCACATAGGTCAAGCCAAGCTTGAAGCCTCCGGTGCTAAAGACAAGTTGTGCCAGAGCAGAGAAGTTACCATCAAACAAACCGCCATCTGCGCCAGGGTTGCTAGCCGTGTTGGAAAGGTAGCCAACATCAAGCTTGAAGTTACTGCTGAACTTGTAGTTAAAGCCAACCCCAGCCCCCAAAGGACCAATGCGGTAGATGGGGTTGCGCTCTGCAAAGCGAGAGAGCGCATTTTGGCCGCCGCCGTTGCCTTCAAAGAAGGGGTTGATGGTGTCAGCGTAATAATGATGTAGGGCACCATTCGCAAAAATTGTCGTGGTCAGGTTTTTGCCGATCGGAAAGCGGTAATCCAACACATCTACAAAGACGCTATTGCCACCATTGTTTGAGTCTGTAATCGTCCCATCAGCCGCAGGATTGCCGCCATCGTAGGGAAGGTTTGCTTCGTTGGTGCGCTGATAGTTGGCCTGTGCGTTGGGAATGCTGGGATTGCTCAGTAGCCGAGTCGCATTACCAGCCTGAAGACGTACTCTTAAGCGGTCTTTACCCGTAAAGCTGGAGAGAAAGTTGAGTCGAATGCGATCGTTGAACACTGTATTGGTGCCGCCCTGTCTAGGAAAATCACCAAAGGCGTCGGCGATCGTGAAAATGACCTCTCCACTCAGCTTGGTCGTCGTTGAAAACTGTTGCTTCTCCAGCGTTGCTGTCCGCGCTTCTAAAGCATCAACGCGACCACGCAGCGTTGCCAACTCAGCCGCAAACTCTTCTTGCAGCTTTTGTACGGCCAGCAAATCCTCTTTCTTGACGAGATCAGCGGTGCCTGCGGCGATGAGTTCATTGATGCGATCCATACAAGCATTTAGACCTGCCGCAAACTCGTAACGGGTCAACGCTCGGTTTCCTCGATAGGTCTTGTCGGGGTAGCCCACAATGCAACCATAGCGCTCAACCAGCGATTGCAACGCTTGAAAAGCCCAGTCAGTTGGTCTTACGTCCGATAACTGCGAAACTGACGTGACTTGATTTGCTGCATTTGTGGGAACGGTGCCTTCCGTGCCGTAAACCAGCACCTGGTTTAAAGCTGCTGTTGGTTGGTTGGATGCAGGTGCAGCCTCTGCCAATAGCATCGGACGTTCGGGAGAAGCCGCCAGCTTTTTATCTGATGTTTCCCCGATCGAGGGTTGCGCAATGGCATCTGTGACAGCAGTTACGGTTGCAGTGGCAGGTGTAAGCGCGATCGCAGAGACCGTAACAGTCGCGCTGAGAACTGCTGGAGCCGCCAGCAAGGGCTTCCAGAATTGGTTTGACATAGATATGTGATCCTCACACTCAAGATATAGAAGCATAGACTAGCTAAACCACCCTATTGGAGGATGACTCAACCTGGTCTTTAACTTTCTAGAATTCTACACTTAATTAAATAAAGGCGGTTGAAGCTTATGCTGTTTGTGCATTCGCTCCATGCCAAAACCAAAAGAGAAGCCTTCCAGCCCTCCACGAATGTGCTAACGATCCTAGAATGTGAATGTTGTCCGAATGACACCCACATATTGCGTGTCGTTTCTGCTGTTCCCTTCGGGGTTAAATAGTACAAACACACCTGGTGTAATTGCAATGTTGTCTGTCAGACGGTAGCGGTAAAAGGCTTCCAGGTGAAGTGGCGTACTTGTATCGGTGCGGTTGTTGGTTAAACCACTGTTGCTGATCACATTAGGAGCCATCCCAAACAAAAGACCGCCCAAATTGCCTCTCTTACCCAAATCGGGAAACGCCAGGTAGCCCACCGCACTCAAGATAGTGGCGTTATCGCTATTACTACTGCGATGAGCGAAGGATGCCGAGGCCCAACCACCGATAAGAATCTTAGGGCTGAGTTTAAGCTGCACAGCACCCGCGATCGAGTCTGCTGATGTTGCAGCACCAGCAAACGGGTTAGCGGCAAAGCTAGTACCTGTGCTGCTGGTGAGATTAACGCCGCCGCCATTTGGTTCTGCGCCTGTGTAATAGGAGTGGGCATACGCAAGCCCCAGCGTTAGCGCTTGATTTGGCTGAAAAACAAGCTGAGCCACAGTGGCATTAGAGCCATTGAACAAACCTCCTTTGGCGGCTGGGTTATTGCTACTGCCCCCCGCAAGATAACCGCCTTCCAAGCGCAACGCATCATTAAATTTGTAGGCAAACGTGATACCAGCAGAACCCACGTTGTTAGGGTTGTTGATGCGATAAAAGGTGTTGAACCGTCCAAAACGAGAGATGGAACCAGCACCACTACTCTCAAACGGGCTTAATGTGCTCACTACCGAATCCGAAAGCTCATCATTTAGCGCATCGATTTGAACTGTGAGTTTGTCACCTACAGGAAAGCGATAGAATAACTTATCGATTTGAACCGCATTGCCCTCACTACCATCGAAACCCAGGCGAGTTTCATTGGTACCGGTAAGGCCACCATTAAAGGGAGTCGTATTCCGAGCCTGTAACCGAGTTCGCAGACGGTCTTTTCCCGTAAAGCTTGTATCCAACGCGAGACGGACGCGATCGGAAAAAATGGTGTTTGTATCGTCATTTCCGGTTGTGTTGGCGATGGTACCACCCGCGCCATTGACGGTGGCACTACCGCCAAACGTATCGGCGATCGAGAAAATGACTTCGCCGCTCAGCTTCGTGGTGGTCGAAAACTGCTGTTTCTCCAGCGTAGCCGTTCGTGCTTCTACCGCATCCACACGACCACGCAGGGTTGCCAACTCTGCCGCAAATTCTTCTTGCAGCTTTTGCACGACCAACAAATCCTCTTTCTTAACGAGATCAGCCGTACCAGCCGCAATCAGCTCGTTCACCCGATCCATACAAGCGTTGAGACCCGCCGCAAACTCGTAGCGACTCAGGGCACGGTTGCCACGATACGTCTTGTCGGGGTAGCCCACAATGCAACCATAGCGTTCAACCAGCGACTGCAACGCTTGAAATGCCCAGTCAGTTGGTCTCACGTCTGAAAGCTGGGATACAGAGGTTACTTGACCGATCATTTCTGTAGAGGCGTTGCCCTCAGCGCTATAAGCAGCGACCTGACTGAGCGTGGAGGCGGAAGGCGTTGGCTGAGGCAAGGGGCCTGAAGCGATCGTCTTAGGCGTTTGGCTGACCGAAGACACAGACGTTCCATTCCTGGCAGCGCCGCCCTCGATGCTGTAAGCAGCCATTTGATCGAGGGTCGAGGCGGGAGGTGATGGTTGAGGGAATGCAGCCGTCATGCTATCCCCAGTCGCCTGACTTGTCGGGCGCGAAAGCCCTGCATTAGCCATATTCGTTGCCTGATCAATCGTTGCTGCTGGGGATGGGGCATCCATCGCTTCAGCAGCTTGCACAGATGGACTGTTACCCGCGATCGCAGATGCTGCTGCCGTAGCACTCAGAAGTGCTGGAGCCACAACCAACTTTTTCCAAGATCGATTTGACATCGTTAACCCTCATCCTCCACACCATTCGCATCAAGTTATAGACATCACATACAGGCGATTGAATACACTAAGGGTATGAGAACCCTACTCACCTTACGCATCTGCCCACACCTGATCCGGACGTTCTCATCAACGTCAACGCTCTTCTCAAAGTCATTGGGTACCGAATGATTCATATACATTTGCATGCAAAAAGCCCCGCTTATGCGGGGCTTTTTCACAGACTCAATTCAGGTGTCAAACTACAGCAGCTTGCAGCTAGATGAAATACAGCTCTTAGCCTAAAAGCCAAATTAGAAGCTCTTTTCACTGCTGACTGCTGGCTGCTGGCTCCTGCATTCTGCTGTATTTAGAACGAGAAGGTCGTCCGAAGCACGCCAACATACTGAGTGGCGTTGTCGTTGTTCCCTTCTGGGTTGAAGATCACAATAACACCCGGTGTAAGCGCAATGTTGTTCGTCAGTTGATAGCGGTACAGGGCTTCCACATGGAATGAGGTGTCGTCATCAAAGCGTCGAACACCCGCAGCGTTGCGGAAATCGTTGCCAGTCACCTTCGCTGGAACACCAACGATAATGCCGCCCAGGTTGCCCTTCTTACCCAAATCAGGGAACGCTAAATAAACAGCGCCAGTGTAAATTTCTGCCTCATTGCTGCTCCGACCCTGATAGGCTTTGTAGTAGCCAAACCAGCCTCCAATAATAAACTGAGGACTCAGGCGGAAGTTTACCTGGGCACCAAGGGTATCAACCGAGGTGGGGTTGTTAAGGAATGGGGTGGAAGCATAGGCGCTGCCTGTGCTTGCAGTCACATTCACGTCGCCGCCGGGGTAGTAAGAGCGAACGTAGGACAACGCAATTTCCAGTGGCTTGGCTGGTCTAATGACAACTTGCCCGATCGCGGAGTAAGCACCGTTGAACAGACCGTTCTTATTACCTGGGTCGTTGCTGTTCGTATCAGAAATGTATCCACCTTGCAAGCTGAACGCAGGGTTAAACTTGTAATCAAACGTAAACCCAGCACCTGCCGCACCACTCCGAAGGGTTGAGTTGAGGCGTCCAAAGCGAGACAATGCTCCAACCCCACTGGGGGTAAAGGGGCTAAGGCTAGTGACGAGACCATCGTAGAACTCATTCTTGGTTGCATCGATCTGAACACGCAGGCTATCCCCTAGGGGGAACCGATAGTTCAACTCATCAATCCCAAAGGCATTACCACCGCCATCATCAAACCCCAGACGGGTTTCGTTGGTGCCGGTGAATGCACCACTGAACGATGTAAAGTTACCAGCTTGTAAGCGAGTCCGCAGCCGATCCTTACCTGTGAAGCTGGTGTCAAAGTTTAGGCGAACCCGGTTTGCAAAAATAGTCTGCGTTTGATCATCTTCTAAGCGACCTGCATTACCAGCATTAACGCCATTAAGAAAACCACCGCGACCATTACGGATCGCACGATCGCCAAAGGTATCTGCGATTGTAAAGAGAACTTCACCAACCAGCTTTGTGGTCGTAGAAAACTGCTGCTTCTCCAGAGTAGCTGTCCGAGCTTCGAGCGCATCCACACGACCACGCAGGGTTGCCAACTCGGCAGCAAACTCTTCTTGCAGCTTTTGGACTGCCAGCAAGTCTTCTTTCTTCACCAGGTCAGCGGTACCAGCCGCAATCAGCTCATTGATCCGATCCATGCAAGCATTCAAACCAGCCGCAAACTCATAGCGGGTCAGTGCTCGGTTGCCGCGATACGTCTTGTCGGGATAGCCCACAATACAGCCATAGCGCTCAACCAGCGATTGCAATGCCTGGAATGCCCAATCAGTTGGTTTAACATCTGAAAGCTGCGAAACGGAGGTCACCTGACCGA
Organism: Stenomitos rutilans; assembly: GCF_059505485.1. Classification (NCBI taxonomy): domain Bacteria; kingdom Bacillati; phylum Cyanobacteriota; class Cyanophyceae; order Leptolyngbyales; family Leptolyngbyaceae; genus Stenomitos; species Stenomitos rutilans. The sequence goes on along the minus strand of NZ_JCACKR010000061.1, from coordinate 76,921 downwards.
CAATACCAGTAGAAGCAGCGCCTTCTGCACTATCACTAGCGACCTGATTCAAAGAAGCTGTAGAGGTGGTTGGCTGAACTTGTGTAGCCGCCGCATCAGCAACAATCGCTGGATTTTCAGGAAGGGGCGCTGAGCCAACTGCATGCTCAACAGTTGCTGCTTTAGGCGCAGCGCTGGCGGTTTCGGCAGCATTGGCAGCCGGATTAGAACCAACGATCGCAGACGCGGCAACCATAGCACTCAAAAGTGCCGGAGTCGCTAGCAGAGACTTCCAGATTGTTTTTGACATCATTGCTTTCACACTCACACCTTAAATACAAACGAATCTATGGAAACAAAACCCATCAAGGCAGTTTTCACTCACTTATAGCTCAGCTAGAGATTCTTAAGCTTTGGAACAATTAAGAACATTAAAATCAAAACTCAAAGGTAACCTCTAGAGAGCACTTCAGCTAAGCCATTTGCAAGCGCTTACCTGTTTCTCCAACCATTATCAGAGACGATGGTTAACATGACTTTAAAGGTATGCACCTTTTCAGAACCAGTTTTTAGCAGTTGAACCAGGAATTAGAGAAAATTTTAAACTTTTCAGTTATTACCACTACATTACAAGACAGAGTTTTTCAAAAAAAAGCTCTCCCATTTAGGGAGAGCTCGCAAAAGCCGAAACAGTTTAAGTTTCGTCAGAAACCTTACAAAACGTTCTAACAGACATTAGAACGTAAAAGTCGTTCTTAGAGTACCAATCAGCGCATCTGTGTCACCGTTGCCCTGAGCAGGGTTGATCACATAAATCACACCAGGAGTGATCGAGATGTTGTCACTTAGTTGGTATCTGTAGAATGCCTCAAAGTGAAGCGGTTGGACGTTAGTACCTTGACCAAACTTTCTAGAGTTACCCAGGTATGGTTCAACCCCAGCAGATAGACCCAGCAGGTTACCCTTCTTACCAAAGTCAGCAAACGCAACACCAACTCCGTAAGACCAGATTTCGCCCCGGCCAACGCCATCACCAGGCTTGTTCGCTTCAACGTAGGTACCAAATGCATTGAGCGAAATGGTTCTGCCAAGATTCAAAGAACCCGACACACCAAAAGCATTGACCGTTGTGGAGGTGAATTGTCCGGCTCTGCTGCCTGCGACGTTGGTGAAAGCAAAGTTACCCGCTGTGGTACCTTCAACAGGGCTACCCCCACCAGTGTCAAAAATAGCACCGCGGCGGTAGGCGTTGACGTAGGTTGCACCTAGCGAGAAGAAATCAGACTTGTAAGAGACCTGAGCCAGCGCAGAATAACTTCCGTTGAACAAACCAGCTTTATCCGCAGGATTGTTCGCGCCAAGACCGACGGTGTTGAGGGTTGAGTTATCAGCTAGGTAGCCAAGGCTTAACTTGAAACCCTTGACAATATCAAAGTTCAGACCAATACCCGAACCACCACCGATGTTGTAAATTGGGTTGCGCTGAGGGAAGAAACCAATGGGACCAGAACCGCTATCAAACCCTTCAAACAAACCAGCTTGAGTGGGAGCGTAGTCGTACTGAAGACCCGCAAAGGCAGGAATATAAACGTTGATTTTTTCACCTAGCGGGAAGTAGTAAGCCACCCAATCAGCAAAAATCTGGTTGCCACCTGTGCTACCAAACTGGAAGGTCTGTAGACCAATACCACCCGTTGCACCTTGGAAGGTGAAAGGCACAAAGTTACCAGCCGCAAGACGGGTGATCAACAAGTCCTTACCAGTAAAGCTGGTGTTGAGTGCCAAACGAACCCGGTCTTGGAAGACAGTGTTGTTGTTGAATGGCTGTCTAAATTCGTCGGTAACACCAAAGATGACCTCACCAGCCAGCTTAGTCGTGGTGGAGAACTGCTGCTTCTCAAGGGTTGCTGTGCGAGCTTCGAGAGAATCAACGCGACCACGTAGAGTTGCCAATTCAGCAGCAAATTCTTCTTGCAGCTTCTGCAAGACAGCCAGGTCTTCTTTTTTGACCAAATCAGCTGTACCAGCTGCAATTAACTCATTGACGCGATCGAGACAAGCGTTCAAACCAGCTGCAAATTCGTAACGAGTTGTAGCGCGGTTGCCTCGATAGGTCCGGTCAGGATAACCTGCGATACAGCCATAGCGCTCAACCAACGATTGCAATGCCTGGAAAGCCCAGTCAGTCGGTTTAACGTCAGACAGCTGAGAAACAGACGTTACCTGGCTAGCATTCGACGAACGACCTTCGCGGGTATAGCGATTGATCTGATTCAAGGAGCTATCAGCCGCTTCAGGAGCAGGACTAGCTGCTTCAGGAGCAGGACTAGCAACTTCCGCTGGCGTGGACGCAACTTGCACAGGTACGATCTTCTGACCAAAGCTGATTGTCGAAGGATTCGATGTTGCATCTACCGACGAAGGCTGCAATGCAGAAGCTTGAGGCTGAACAACTTCGTTCGCCGCTTTTGCTTCGGTTGCCATTGCAGATGCAGAGACCGTTAAAGCAGCAGCAAGAACGGCAGGGCTGACTAGCAGCGATTTCAAAAATACGTTTGACATGACTTTAATTTGTCCTCCTCACACCGATATAGAACGACTGTCAAGGTCTTCTATCGTTATACTCAAACAATCTAACAAGCTGACGCACTCAAGCGTAATCCAGATTAATTTCTGGCGCAAGCGCATTTTGTGCTGCTCACTACACTTGCCAAACATCATACCGAATCTTTCGCTTCCTGTCTCGGAAGTTGCAGATTTTTAAGCTGAATATGAATTTGCCGCATAGGAGCACATTTCTAAGAAAAATTCCTGAATGTGGCTGCTAGTCTATATGGCTTGAACGCAGAGACTTGTCTGCAAATGGAGTAGCTGAAGGCTAGGGGTTGTCATTCATTACGACCACATATGACTTGCACGAAGGGTTCCGGCCCCCAGCCTCATATGTTGGGGCTGGCGTGATGAGGCTGATACCGCAAGGTTTTGGAGAATTAATGACGCGCCGTCGTTGGCTGGGGCTATTTTTTTGTGGCAAAGGGTGGGCGATGCTGGCTCCACGGTTTTGCTGCCTCAAGTTGGGCAGCTAGGGCAATAAGAGTGGTTTCAGCAGCAGGACGACCAATCAGTTGCACGCCGATCGGCAACCCTCGCGGGTCAAAGCCAGCGGGAATCGTAATGGCAGGCTGACCTGTGGCGTTAAACGGTGGGCATGGAGCAACCCAGCCAATAATGTTTGCCATTGTCTGAGCGGGGCGAAGCTTGTCCCACTCACCCACTCGAATGGTGGTGTGGAGATAGGTCGGCAGCACTAGCACATCCACTGTGTCAAAGAAGGTTACGATGCGACGGGCAATCCTCTGCATTTTGCTGACGGCTCGCAGGTATTTACCGCTGGACTGGAAGCGCGACCGATTGAGTAACCAGCGGTTCATTTTGCCTAGAAAGATGAATGGGATGCCTGCTTCACTCAAAACAGATTGCCAGACGATCGTAAACGGCTCAATCAGATCGCCCACCTCAGGGCAGCCAGGCTCAACGGTGTGTCCCAATGCTTGAAGCAACTGCACTGTATCGAGAACGGCTTGCTGACAGGGAGCATCGGCAGTCCCAACGGGTTCTATGGTCGTGGCAAAGGCAATGCGTAGCCGTCCTGGAGGTGCTTGAGTCGCGGCAAGAAAAGAGTCTTCGGGATCAGGCAACCAGTAAGGATCGCCCGTTGTGTAGCCCGACATCGCATCCAACAAAGCGGCGGCATCAGCTACAGTACGACCAATCGGTCCACTGGTAGAAATGCCGCTCAACCGATCGCCATAGGGCGCATGAGTCACCCGTCCCCGTGATGGCTTAATGCCTACCAGACCGCAGCAGGAGGCAGGCCCCCGAATGGAACCACCCCCATCTGAACCCTGAGCGATCGGGCACAGTCCAGCCGCTACAGCCGCCGCTGCGCCACCACTAGACCCACCAGGCGTATAGTCTAGATGCCACGGGTTGCAGGCTGGTGGAAAACCATCGGGTTCTGTGTAAGGAAGCGTACCAACTTCAGAGGTGGCGGTTTTACCTAAGAGAATGAAGCCTGCTTGCTTAATTCGAGTAACCACACCGTCGTCTTCGGTGGCGACCCGCTTTTTGAGCACCTTGACCCCATAGGCGCAGGGTAGACCTGCTACCGCATTGAGATCTTTGATCGAGATTGGCACGCCAAAAAAGGGCGGCAGATCGTCGCTACTTTGGGCGATCGCTTCTGTTTTGGCTTTGGCATCGGCGATCGCCTGCTCAGCGGCAACGGTCACGTAACTACCCAGTTGCCCATTAAGTTGCTCAATGCGGTGCAGGTACAGCTCTACTAACTCCAGCGGTGAGATTTCCCGTTGGTGCACCAATTTTGCCTGTTCCAGCGCTGGAGCAAATGCCAGATCGATCGAGTTCATGTCAGGAAACCCGCTTCAGTGGTGCAGGTTGATGCCGTAGAACTTCGTCATACAGACACTCTAAGTGCGTAATGTTGTCCGTCAGCGTATAGCGTTCTTTTGCTCGCTGACGGGCATTTTGTCCGAGCAGCTTTGTCCAACCCGTATGATCGCACAGTTGGGGAAGCAAGGTTTTGAGTTGGGTCGCCACGTTTTGAGTCTTTAGAATTACGCCTGCCTCGTCTTCTAGCACCTCACCATCGGCTCCAGCATCGGTGGCAACGCAGGCTAACCCACACGCCATTGCTTCTAATAGTGACAGCGACAGCCCTTCTACCAATGAGGGCAACACAAAGACATCAGACCCACGCAAGATGTTGATGCGCTCCTGTTCGTCAGCAATGAAGCCCAGCCAGATGATGCCATGTTCAGGTCCATAGAAGGGAACGAGGGAGGCGGCTAACGACCCATGATTACCGACGATCACGAGTTTGGCACGATCGTCGAGGCGGCAATGCTTCCAGGCTTTGAGGAGCGATTCGATGTTTTTCTCAGGTGCGATGCGTCCCTGATAGACAAAGATCCGATCGGCATTTAGCTCTGCTTTTAAGCTGGATGGCCCAGGAGAATACTTTTGCGTATCGACACCGTTGGGGATCACCGCTAGTTTGTCTGCCGGGACTCCAAGACGAATGAGAAGCTCTTCCTGAAGATGAGAGAAGATGATGACGCGATCGTACTTTGCCAAGAACGGCGCGTAAAGCTGGTACATCAAGTGTTGAGTGCCTGATGTGAGGTTGCGCGGCTTGCGATCGAACGGGGGATGAAACGTGGCGACTAACGGGATACCCAATTCAAAGCAGATTTCTGGCAGCATGAAATCTAGCGGCGACAGCGTTAATGACGCATGGACGACATCCGGCTTCAGCTTATAAAGTGCCTGAGCCAGAATTTTGCTCGACTTAAACGTGGGGATCGTATAGATTTGCGACTTATAGAGAAATGGGATCGAAATCTCTTGAAAGTCGGGCCAGTTATCTGGTGGCGGTTCTGCCTGAGCAAAGTGAAAAAAACTGACCTGATGACCGCGATCAAGCAGTGCATTCGTCACTTCCCGACCATAAGTGACATTGCCGCAAAAAGGCGATTTTTTTCCGAGCCATGCAATATGCATTCAGGTATCAAGCGAAAAGGATAGGGGTGAGGGATTAACGGTCAGTCGCTAGCGAGCCATTGGCAGGAGTCCAACAAACCGAAACCGCACAGCCCACAGCCCACTAACGCTGCTTTAACCCTGTACGGGAAATATACCAGGTTAAGACCCCTCCTGCGACGACCAAGACTGCAAGACCGAGAAAGACCGTTCGCAAACCTAAAAAAGTCTCAGCTACGCCTGCAAGGGCCAGAGGTAGACTCAGGGCAATATTAATGGCGTTGTTTTGTAGCCCAAAGACTTTGCCTCGCATGGCTTCGGGGGTTTCTTCTTGAATCGCCGTTTGCATGGGGACACCGACCACCGCTGCAAATCCGCCCAAGGCTGCAATAAGCAAGAGTGTTGGCACCAGCCGCGTGACCGACAGGGAAATACCTACCAAGGCAGCCGCCATGCCCAACGACCCCAATAGACTGAGCTGGGCGTGGGGAAAGCGTTGCCCAAATTGCCCGATAAACGTGGCCCCGATCGCCATTCCCACTCCACCCATCGCCAGCAAAAAGCCAAACTGGGAAGATTTGATTTCTGGAGTGACTTCGGCAAGACGCACTGAGAGCACGGCTAATGCCGCAAACACCGAAAACAAAATGACTAATTGGATCAGGGCACTCCGCACGCGACCCTGCTCAGCCAAAAAGCGTAGCCCATCCCGAATGTCTTGCCAGACGTGAGGCGTTTCAACGTCACTGGCCTCTCCTGCCACAGTTTCTCCTGCCAGAGTCTTTCTGGCAAGGCGTTTCTCTCCGGTTCGCAGCAGCAGCAGAATCAACCCGGCGATCGTGTAACCACTGGCAACCACTAACTCCTTACCAAGCCCGATCGCCGTCCAGCCAAGTTTGCTGATGAGCGTATCGGCCAGCGCCAAGAGCGGTTCACCGACCGCAAAGCCAATAATGACCGAAGCCATCATGGTAGTGGTGTAGAGCGAGTTCGCGGACAAAAGGTGTCGGCGCTCAACCACCAAGGGCAATGCGGACTGTTCGGCTGGTGCAAAGAACTGGGTCAGTGTGGAAACCAAAAACGTAATGCCAAGCAGCACGCAAAAGCCGACTGGTAAGCCAGCCAGAGGCGACCAACCTTTTGATATCCAGAGCAGTGGCGGTAGCGCAAAGACCAAGCCACCTCGCAACAGATTTGTCAGCACCAGAACGGTTTTCTTTGACCAGCGATCGACAAAAACACCCGCGATCGAGCCAAATAGCACGGCTGGAATTGTAGACGCAATCATGATCGACGAAACCCAACCGCTAATCGATTGATTGTCACTTTGAAAGCGGCTGGCAATGAGGGCAATCATTAATACCAGGTAAACTTTATCTGCCAGTTGTGAAAAGACCTGACCACTCCATAAGGTCAAAAAGTTTCGATTCTTTAAAACAGGGAAGAAGCCTCGCTCTGGCTCTGGTGCTTGCCCATTAGTCTGACCCAGATCGTTGGTTGGCACGCCTGGAGCATCGTTTGAACTATCTAAGATTCTTGAGTTACTAGTAAGTTCTGAAGAGGGGGTATGTCCGTTGTCAGATGGCGCTGGCGCTGCTGGCAGCTGAGTGGACTTGGCTTCTACGGTTGGTACTGTTTCCCGAGCCAAACCATTGCCATCGGCTTCTGGCTCTGAGGCATGGTCTAAACGGCTGATTGATGAAGTGGTTGCTTCAGCCTTGAGACAATTCTCTGTCAATCGATCCTCTGCTAGTTTTGGCTTGCCAGCAGTCTGGTTGTCTGTTGAGTCTGTGGCATCGAGCGATCGTAAGTTCTGCTTAGGCAAGAGTGTTTTCGTGCCAGGTTTTGGTGCCGCATCGTTGATATTGTCACCTGTATTTGTGGGATTCAAAGACAACATCATCGTGGCTTCCAGGTCAGAGTTAGACAATCGCATCATAGCTTGAAGAGGTGCTTGAAAGTATTAAGCAAGATCAGCAGTCGCGAAACAGGCATCAATGAGGGCGGCAGAGCGGATTGGCCGATCGAAATAGTACTGAGCATAGGAGCGTAACGCTTGCTCAACCGACTGCCAGAGCTGATTCAGTGTTTGCTGAGAGCATTTGGTTGCATCTACAGAAGCCAACAAACCGTTTAGCTCTGGTAGGTTAGCCTCAGCGAGGTGCTGTAGCAGCAGCAGTTCAGGAGCACTGATGCGTCGATGCAAGCCAGTACTTGGGGGCGACGCTTTAGACGATGAGACCGAATCATAAGGCGATAAGCCGTCATGAACTTTAGTCGGCACAGAGAGGCTAGCGTGCCGTTCTTCGGTTTGAGGCGCGACCACAGCCGTCTCAGCCACCCTATAACGCTGGCGGGTGGGTTGCGTTGCCAGTAGCTGCTCCAGCGTAACAGTGCCACCCGCAGGGATGCTAAACCCAATACGCCAATTGCGATCGCCAAAATCAGGCGACAATGCCTCGCGCGTGACGCAGCAGAGATGCACCTGGGGAGCAACCCCTGCCAGCACCAGCAATTGAAAGACAGCGTGGGTTAAATGAGCCAAAACTTCTGGCCCAGGCGATCGCTCCAAGCGTGCCAAATGTTCGTTGAGCAGGCAAAACAGGTCTTCCTGGGGTTGGTCACTCAAGGCTTGATGCAGGCATAGTTCTGCAAGGTATTGACTTGCAATCAATTTCTTTAGATCTTGCCCCAAACGTGGATAGGACTCCAGCGTGTCTGCTTGTGTAATCTTGTCGAGCGATCGACCTTTGGCAATAAGCAATTCATTCACGACAAACAGTTCGCTCCGGCCACCCAAACGGGAGTTGTGCTCTCGTGCTCCCATTGCCACTGCCCGCACCAAGCCGAACTCGCGCGTCAAAATCGTCAGCAGCCGATCGGATTCGCCCATCGACATACTTTTGAGATTAATTCCGGTGGCTTTGTAGGTACGACTCATGAAGCAAGCAGTGAGGGAATGAGATCATTGAAAAGCACGAATCCGTCCTAACGTAACAATGAAATCGGCGGTTTGCCGTCTGTCTTGCAGTCGAATCGTTTGGAAACTGAGTTTTAAGGCAAGGGTAGGGCAAAAAAGCGATCGCTCTACTTATGCATGGCTCAATGCTGAACTCATTACTAAACCTTGTGTTAGTAGAGCCGTTCTGCCTCTCTCTAGCGTATCGTGATCTCTTCTCGCTGCCGGATTAATTCGGGGCCGCGAGAGGTGCCCAATCGTGTTGCTCCAGCCATGATCAACTCTAGCGCTTGTTCAGCCGTGCGGATACCACCAGACGCCTTAATGCCAATGCGATCTTTCGTAATTTCTTTCAATAAGCGAACATCCGCTACCGTAGCGCCCCCATACAAGCCTGTGCTGGTTTTTAAGAAGGCAACCCCTGCATCCATGCAAACTTCAGCCGCCAACCGTTTTTCCGCTTCGGTCAAAAGTGCGAGCTCTAAAATCGCCTTGATGGGCTGACCTGTAGCATCATGAATTTCGGCAATTTCACGATGGATAGCATCCGTTTTGCCTGCCTTCAACCAGCCAATATTGATCACGACATCAAGCTCGATCGCGCCGTGTTCAACCGCTTCTTGCGCCTCGTAGAGCTTTACGGCTGACGTGGTCGCACCGTAGGGAAAGCCAATCACAGTACAGACTTTAGGACGCTTACCATGCAACCACGCAGCGGCTTGGGCGACATAGGATGGGTGAAGGCAAACGGCTGCAAAGTTAAACTGGTCAGCATCGGCACACCATTGGTCTACTTGCTCTGGCGTTGCTGTTGGGGTGAGCAAGGCATGATCAATAAACGGGGCCAGATCAATCTCTGAACTTTCTCGGTGCGATCGCTCTGCCATGCTTGCCTCCTGACTTTCGTTGACGATACCCAAAGCAAGTGCTTTAACCACTCACTATTTCACTGTAAGCAAGCTCAGCCCGATTAGCGTCGTGATACTCAATGAACCCGTGAGAAACATCAGCGATCGCCCGATCGGCACATTCAGAATGTAAAACGCAGGATACAGCAGGCGAGCAATAATATAGGCGATCGCAGCCCACCCTGCCAGTGAGGACTGCTGACCAGTGACATAAGCCATCAAAGCTGCCGCTGTAAATAGTACAAACGACTCAAACGCATTTTCATGCGCCCAAGTGGCTCGTTTGGCATAGTCTGGCAGTTTGTCAAACAAGGCACGAGGCGAGGCCATGTCATACCCTGCTTGCAAGCGACCGTAGGCGACGACCAGAAACGGCAGGTAGACTAGCGCTGTCGCTGCCGCGATCGCATAGAGCAAAGCGGTGGGCGTCGAAAAGGGTAAAGATGGCAATGAGAACATATCCAGCTAGTAATAACGGCTGTTCCAGCTTAAGCGGTTGAGTCGGTTGTTAAGCGCCTGCCGCGATCGCAACATGACATAGTTATGTACGGCTATGTTTCTAAACTGCAGCTACAGAGGCAGCACACAGCACTGCCAACCTGGAGAGCCATGTTGAGCACTGGCATAGCAGCTATTATCGCGCCGCTGCAAGAGAACGAACCTAAAGTAGCTAGATCTGGCATAGCAACTATTATCGCGCCGCTGCAAGAGAACGAACCTAAAGTAGCTAGATTCAGCCTGATCCTTGAGATTCATGGTGCTTGTTGAGGACTTTGAGTAAAATCTAGACAGCGATAGTGAATCGTACAAACTGGGTCCGTAAGAGCACGGTGTAAACCCGGCCCATCTAGTACGCAACCCATCTGGCTAAAAGAGACGTCCTATAGCCTTTCGACTGCCACACTTTCAGCCATTGGGCCATCGCTATCGCAGTTCATGCACCTGGGGATGGTATGGAAAGGCAGCAACCTCTGCATCGCTCAAAGCAGCCAAAATCACCAACGCCAGTACGGTCAAGCCAGCCGATACGGAAGCCGAAAACCGTGTTTAGTTCTGGTAAGCCTCGGTGGAGTCTTTCTCTGGTGCTTCTGTGCAGCGCGTGGTTAGCTGTGGTGGTAATTGCACTGATAGCGATTAGCGGCTTGCTCAGCCCTAACCTGTCTAGTAGCAATTCACCACGAGGAACCGCCTCTGCTCGGGTCACCACATCGGATACAAAGAAACCGAATCAAAGCCGTTTGCCGCTATGGCTATTTGGGGCAATCGCCTTAAGCTGCGCCGCTGGTTCCATGCTCATCTCAAAGCAGGCAACCCGACCGCCACGATCGCGTAAGAGCTTTAAACCGAAGCGGCTCACACCTTACGTTGTTCCAGAAACGACAGAACCTCTTTTCCCTACAACCGCTCCACCGCAGGTCGCTACGCCGCCATCGTTTGCACTGGTGCCCCAACCATATCAATACGCACCAACAGCGGCTCCGTTTATGGCTCCTACAACCCTGATGCAACTGGCTCAGCAAGTGTCAGAGACGATTGAACAAACAGCTGCTACGCCGACCGCGATCGCATCGGAAGATACCCACCCACTGGATTGGGGCGAGGCCAGCCTTGCCGATAGGTTAGATATTCGTAAGCCGCGATCGGTATCACCATTGCTATGATGTCGAGCAAGCCTTTGTCTCCTTTGCGGCTAAAAGCGATCGCAAAAATCGGTAGAAACTGTGGAGGTGGTTATGTCTCTCACCATCAAGGATCTGGAGAAATTGCAAGCACAAGCTCCTGACTACCGTATGGAGTTGGTGAACGGGAGCATCACGGTTAGAGTCCATCCGGTTACGAGTCGGATGAAGCGGCTTCTAGAATGATTGGCAAGCTATTCAACTTTGTGAACAAAATCGCTTAGGTCGAATCACTGGCGCAGGTGCAGGTTTTATCCTGCCCAACTCTGATACTCGCGCCCCGGATGTGTCCTTTGTTCAAGCGCGGCGGCTACGGAAAAGCCCTCGTAGTTTTGCCGAACACTGACGATCCCTGATCTCCTTCCTGGCTGGGAGGTGAAGGTTGAGGAGCTATGGTCGCCACAGTTTGATGAGCTTGAGGATGCGGAGTAGTGGCGGCTGTTTGTGTTCAAGCATCGATCGACGACGGGTGAAGCGGCACGTTATTTGATAGCGAGGGTCGATCGCCAATCGCGAATCGCCGTTTCAGACCACATCCAGTTCTTTGCCAGTTCTTCAGGCTGAAAGTTAACAGGATCGTCAGCCAGCACTCTTTGACGAAGTTTAATGGCTTCGTTTTGAAGACTAGTCTGCTTTGTCGGAGGTTGATTAGCCGCCGTTTTTGCCGCAATGAGTGCCAGTCCCGCGTAAGCTGTTAGGGTCTGAGACGGTGATGGCGATGCCTGTGGTGCAGAAGTCTTGTTCCCGCTTTTTCCTTCTAGCTTCAGCGCTTGCAGCCACGCATGACTGGCCCGATCGAACTTCCCTTCTGTGTAGTAAGCAAAGCCCAACGCATTTTGGGACTGAGCGCTAGGTTGCTCTTTGACAGCCGTTTCCCAATAGCGACGCGCATCATCGACGCTGTAATCCTTGTTGCCGACCTTGATGGATTGCCACGCAAGGCGACCCATGAGAAAGTTCACGGTTGGGTTCTCTGGCTCTCGCCCCAGGGCAGAAGTCAGCACGGCAGCAGCCTGGACAAGGGCACCACGATCGAACAGCGTTTCGATCGCCGCCTGAGCATCGATAAGCTTGCCCTGATTAAGTCTTTCTGTCGCCAAGGCAGCTACCAGATTTGTACTCAGTTGCTTTAGTTCGCCCGTCGAAGTGTTAGAGAAAGCCGTTTCGGTCGGTGGAAGCTGAGGTGTCGTGGGCAACCAGCGATCGCGGAAAAGCCAACTGCCAACCACCAGCGTTGCAAACATGCCAGCACCCACCCACAGTAGTGGCTGACGATACCACGGCGGTTTTCCATAGGCGATCGACGTGCCGCCTCCACCTGCCAGTTGCAGACTGCGATCGGGATACGCAAGCAACGGTGTCTCAGTGCTGCGTCGTTGTGCCGGGGCACGTTCTAGCAATGCCTGCTTGGCCTCTCCTAAATTGCCTTGCCGCAGCAGCGTAGCTTCTAAGTTACGTTTAGCGCTGCTAAGGTCAGGGTCAAGCTGAATGGCATGATCGTAAGACCGCACGGCATCGCTGAGGTTGCCCTGTTGATAAAGCGCCAACCCCAACTGGTTGTGCACATCTGCCAGAGTCGGGTTAAGGCGCAAGGCTTGATGGTAAGCTGCGATCGCTTCTGAAACATAGCCCTGCTGATTCAGCGCCATGCCCAAACGGTAATACGCATTGGCATCATTGGGATTATCGCGCACCGCTTGATGGCAAGTAGCGATCGCCTCTGTCAGCTTGCCAGTTTCAGCCAGCATTCTCGCCAAGTCTGAGTAAACCTCAATTTCGTTTGCATCAACGGCTGTAGAGGTAAGTGCCCCTCCACTGTGGGCAGAGTCTTGCTCCGCTGCTGCGGGTTCTACGGTCGCCAACTCGGTGGGATAGTCGGGCAAAACCAGGTAGTCGTCTGCTTTGAAAGTGTAGCCAGCTTCAGGCAGCAAGTTTTCCGAAGAGGAGGCTGGTAGCAGGCGATCGTCCTCAGAAGATTCGGATGCCGCCCCATAAGAGAGCTGATTCACCAGATGAGCAACCGTTTCCATGTCGCTTTCGTAGGTCGGATCGTCAAATTCCAGTGCCTCTAAATCGTGCGATTCATCTGTCGCTGTCTCTACTGCTGCATCGGAAACGGATTCAGTCAGCGTCAGGGATTGCAGCACCGCGGCCCTCCCATCACGTAGCGCTCCCACAGAGGGTAGTACGGGTTCTAAGGCAATGACGGGTGCAAGCGGTTCAGCAGCCTCTGTTGAGGTGTCTGAGTCCAGCAGGTGATCAATGGCATCACCGACCTGTTCGCTCAAGCCATCTAACGATTGCAGATTACCGTCAAATTCTGGATTCAGGTAGAGGATGGGCAACGCCCAGTAGAGTTGCTTGGAACTATAAGAAGAAACCAATCCCTGACGGGCACGGTTGAGGCTGAGATCAACCGGATAGACCTGCTTCAAATTGCGGTAGAACAAGCGACTCAAATTGAGTGCCACGTCATCTGGAATGCGCTCTGCCATTGCCAAGACTGCCGGAATGCCTCGTTTGACCAACGCCTCTGCCAGGTTACCGTCGCCTGTTTCGCTGGTCGCTTCAGCCGTTGCCGTGTAGACTCCCCGGCAGGAATTGAAGACGGCCATGCGAATACCGTTGTTGACCAGCAATCCAGCCAGGTCATCGCCACTCAACGTTTCGGTCAGTCCTGTTTTGCTGCTGACTAGATAGAGCTTGCCGCCAGCCGCACCCGAATTGCTGTGGCCTGCATAGTGCAACACATGGTAATGGTTGTGCTCCAGTGCTTGCGTGAGTTGTTCGCGTCCGGGTTGCTCTAAAATCGTCAGTTGAATCTCTGAGTAGCGGCTGCTTCCAATGCGACTGCCATTTTGACTGGTCGTTTCTAACTCTTCCTGGAGATACAGGGCTTCCTGTTTGAGCGCCAGCATTTCCTGATCGGTCGGTGCGGCTAACACCAGGAGAATTTTGAGCGGCTGATTGGCTTCGCTGGTGCCAGCAGATGGTGCTTGCACCAGCGAGGCCAGTGCGGCGAAGCTGGAATGATAGCGGGAGAAGACCACATCAGTACCCGTGGCAATGGGACGATTGCCCGCATGCAGCACTTCCCACGGCAGACGCGGTAAGCGGGTATCTTTTAGCCCCAGCCGTAAGCGCAGTACTTCTTGCCGATGCTGGGCAATGCCCTGAGCCGTCATCCAGCTATCCCGAATCGTCCCTTGAAACAGCGCGTTGTAAAGCTGCTGCCCCAGCGCGACTAGCGTTCCCTGCGCTTCAAACGCTTGCTCTGAGGCAGGTGTGGAAGCTTCTGAAAACGAATGGAGCATGTCACCCCGCAGCAATCCCTGCAACGGGTCATTCATTAAAAGGCTTGCCTGGGTCAACCACTCTTCTACGGGCCAGGTAACCTGCTCCTCTGCCAATGGCACACCTGGCGCTACCCGTTCCGTCCGTACAAGGTAGTCATCTTCCCCTATCGGAGTCACAGAAATATGAAATTCCTGGGTCACAGTTCTTCTCCAAGAAGACTATAGATGCAATCCCCTGTTTGTTTGTTGATCGCAAAGGGGCTAACCTGTTTAATCAACGATCGTGGGTGTCAATCAGGGGAACTTTTTGTGATCTTGATCATGCTCACTCAGATTTTAGGTTGCCCTACGGAAGCCAAAAGAACACTACCGCTCTACGTTTTCCACAAAACGTGGCTCGATTGCGAATAACTTCAGGAGGTGGGCAGGTAATTTCGGTAAATGCACTGAGTCAGCAAACTCAGCTCTGTTAAGTCTTATTGATCATGGCATGGGCTATCCACGTAGACGTTCTTCACCAGGGAAAGTTACCGAAACTTCAAACAGTTTCCAGATTTCTTTAAGGAATCAGCGTAAAGTAAGCCGGAATTTACCTGGCGCAGCTTGAAAGTACAGCGCTGAGGACATCGCCGCCTCTGATGCAAGCCTGTCTGATTCAGTTGCTACTTTAGAAGCCATAGTTTCATTCTAGGGAGTTCGATCGTCCGCTTGGGGAGGTGGTACACCCCTCGACAAGATTTGCAACAGTTTCAGCGCGATGTCGATCGACATTCCAACGTAAAATCGAAGCATCGCTACCGCACTGGTTGGCGATCGCTCACGTGTTGAAGAGGCTGGGGTTCTATGAGTCGGGCTGTCATCAAATTTTCGTCTGAAGACTGCGGCGTATGCCACAGGATGTCGTTCTACGACCAGAAAGTCGTTGAAGAACTTGGGCTTGAGTTCGTTAGCGTCAAAATGCAGGACACGGCTACCTACCGAAAGTACCGCAAGATTTTGCTGGCGCAGTATCCTGATAAAGCAGATATGGGGTGGCCGACCTATTTGATCTGTGACAGTCCTGAAGGTGATTTCAAAATTCTGGGTGAAGTCAAGGGCGGACACCCTAAAGGCGAGTTTCGCAGCCGCTTACAGGGAGTGCTGGCGGAGACGAATTAAGTAGGCAGGTTAAGAGTTTTGAGTTGGTGCTCCAGCTTCAGTCTTCATACCTGAATTCAGCAATGCCCGTCTTCTTGTTGTTGTCGGGCAGGCTTTCTAAGGAAACGTAAGGCTAAGCTAACACTTGATATGGCTAAAGCAACGACTAGCATAAGGTTGATGCAGAAGAGCCACCAACCATGAATGACGAAGACACTGGGCCCTTCCATCAAGAGAGGGAACCAAAAATATAGTAAGAATGACGAGAAGCAGAGTGCTCCTAAAATACGTCCGATCGAGTAACGGTTAATGGTTCGAGGTTGGAGAATGAGATAGAGCATGTTGAGTTCAAGCAACGACCCCAAAACGGTCTGCTC
Source organism: Stenomitos rutilans (assembly GCF_059505485.1). Taxonomy (NCBI): domain Bacteria; kingdom Bacillati; phylum Cyanobacteriota; class Cyanophyceae; order Leptolyngbyales; family Leptolyngbyaceae; genus Stenomitos; species Stenomitos rutilans. The sequence goes on along the minus strand of NZ_JCACKR010000061.1, from coordinate 61,024 downwards.
TAAATCGCGAGTCTGGTTGTGTAAGGAGCTAGAACCCAAAGCCGGTGGATCGATGATGAAATAGTCTCGACACATCAAGGCTAAGAAAACTAGCCAGACAATGAACAGACCGTATCGTTTGAACCAGAGCCAAGTTCGCTTCATCAGACTGCTTCCTTGCGCTAATTCTTGATCTCAAAGTGTTTGACTTCGAGGACGGGGCCAATCATGGCGATCGTCATCACGTCTTTGCGGATTTGGCCTTCAACTTTGACGGTTAGCCCTGCTTTTTGGAGTTCTTTGGGGGCTTTGTGCAGTTCATAGGTGTCGCCGCTATTGCTGACGAGTGCCCAGGTGCCCGTGCCAAAGCCCTTACGCTCAATTTTTCCTTCTACTTTAATGTGATCGCTCATGTTGATTGCACTCCTGGTTTAACAGCAAGCCGTGCCAGCGCAAGGCATAGCAGTGCGTTGATGATGAGGAAGCCGCGCGCGATCGCGCCATCGCCCAGCCACATCATGGAAGGAGCGACCACAGCACTCACGCCAAGACAGGCTGTAATGCCGATCGTGGTGCCAATGGCAAACCACTTCCACTGGGCGTGCCCTAACAGCAGAGCAATCAGTGCAAGTGGAATCAGCGCACTGGCAAAGAGGGGATTCAGCGCACTGGTACCCTGAATTGCGCCGCCCAACTCTGGAATGGAGCTACCGAGAATGCGGAACGGGAACTGCGGCGCGTCGAACAGATAAAAGCCTTTCAGGAAGAAAAGACCTGAACTGCCTGCAACTAACCCTGTCGAGAGCGTCCACCCCCAGGCAAAGGGAAAGTAGTTCCGCAAGAACCACGCCAGCAGGTAGGAGCCAAGCACCATCGCCAGTTTCGGCCACAGAGCAATGACTCCACCATCAATCCAGAAGCGGGGATTGAGGTAGCCGTTATCGCGCAACCAGCGGAAGAAATCGCGGAAGGTAATTTGACCACGAGCGGCTAGCTTCACAGCGGCGGCAGCATCCAGCTTGCCAGCACCATAATGGTTCAGGTCATCGTCCTTAACCTGCAAGGCGGATTGTTTCAGGACATCTTCAACCGCATCCGGCTCTTTAATGCCAGAAGCTTTGACTAGTGCCGCAACGCCTGCAACGTGAGGGGCTGCCATACTGGTGCCCTGATAGGACTCAAAGACTGATTCGCCTGTAGAGGGGTCGATCGTGTTCTGCAAAATCCCACCTGTAGGATCTTCGCCCTCCTTCATGCCACCAGGAGCCGAAAGATCAATACCCGCGCCAAAGTTAGAGTAGGGCGCTTTTGTTCCCGCTGGGCCAAGGGCCGAGACCCCGATCACATGAGGATAACGGGCAGGATAGGCGGCTGCATTCTCACCTGAGTTGCCAGCAGCAGCGATGATGACGACTCCCTTTTCGTGGGCATAGTCGATCGCCTCTTGCATTAACTGGCTCTCGCCACCACCACCGAGACTCATGTTGATCACATCCGCGCCGTTGTCAGCGGCAAAGCGGATCGATTCGGCAATATCTGCTACGGTACCGCCGCCACCACCAGAGAGTACTTTAAGTGGCATGAGATTGGCTTTATATGCGATGCCTGCCACCCCAAAGCCATTGTTGGTCGATTGGGCGATCGTGCCTGCGACGTGGGTACCATGACCGTTATCATCGGTTGCTTCTGCCTGATCGTTCACAAAGTCGTAGCCCTTGACAAATTTGGTCTCTTTCAAGTCAGGAACCTGACTAACCCCCGTGTCAATCACTGCGACTGTAATTCCCTCTCCTTGCGTATCATCCCAGGCCGCTTCAGCGTTAATGCTCCGCAAATTCCACTGCTTGCCGTAGTCTGGGTCGTTGGGTGCTGTGAACGCGCTGTAAATATAGTCAGGCTCAATCAACTCGGTGTATTTCTTTAGCTCAGACTTCTTCAACGCGTCCAGCGTGGCGCGATCGCCCTTCACAACAAAAATATGATCTGCAAACGAAAAGGCGCTATTTAACCGGGGTGTGACCTTGTATTTTTGGGCGATCGTCTGCACTTGACTCTCGATTTGGGCCGCACCCAGATCTTCGCGGAAATCCAAAATAATTGAGTCGTAGGTGCCTTGAGCCGCCAAGCCGCTAAAGTTAGAAAGCGCCCAGCCCAACCCGATCAGGAACAACCCAAAGAGCAAAAATCTTCTCATAACGCCCCAGTGACGGACAAGTTTGACTACCACCATAGCTCAAGCCCTGCTGGAATGTTGCGTTTGAAATATTGCAGATGGTTAAGAATGGGGAGTGGGTAGGAGGGATGAGGAATGAAGGCTAAAGGCTAAAAAGCTGACTGCTGACCGCTGATAGCTGACCGCTCAATCAACTCAAAACTAAAAACTAAAACCTTCCCCCGCCTCCCCTGCTTCCCCTCACCCCTCTCCTTACCCCTCATCAACATGGAACGTGGTCTTTTCTGGCTCCCTTTACTTGCACTGTTTATTTGGCTTACCTGGGCTGGCTGGAACGAGTATCAAAAGCTGGAGGCGTACAAAGTCTGGGCAGCGCAGTTTGAACGATCGAAATACGATGTTTATGCGGTTTTAGGGCAAAAGGGCCATGAATTAACCTGGGGCTTGCCAACGCGTAAAGGTACTGTGAACTTAGAGACGGTTTCCCTCAATGATGTGCAAGCGATTCGCTTGCTGGTGAACGATGAATCTGTCTCTGTAGATGCAGTACCAACAAAGGGAAGGGCTGTTTTGGAATTGACGTGTGCCGATCGCCCTGCTCCTGTCCGCATTCCCTTTACCGAACCACCGATCGCTGCAAAGTGGGCACAATATTTGCAACAAAGCTTGCAAGGATAAGAGTATGTTTTAGCTATCAGCGGGCAGCTATCAGCGGTCAGCTTTTAGCCTTCATCCTTCATCCCTCATCCCTCATCCCTCATCCCTTCAAAGATTACGTGACGCTAGAGGTAATTCCAGTTACAGTGATGGTCGTCAATTGCCAGCGTTGTTTCAGGCTGTTTTGGCATGGCAACTAATCCGCCCGATCGTCGCCTCAAGCGTTCCCAAACAAGTACAAATCTTCCTCAAAAGCCCCAGATTACTGCTGCGTCAGCGCTTGCACCCCACCTGGCAAACAGTCGCTCGGTAAAAAGTGGCTGGAACTATCGTTTGCCACGGTTATCGACCTGGTCGGCGATCGTGCCAATGTTGCTGGCGACGGGTGGACTCGCAGGCGCAAGTTGGTTAGGGGTACGGCTGATTGTGAATCCTCAGACGCTTCTGTGGGTGAATCACTTTCTGCCAGACTGGATTCCCATTCCCATCACAGGGCTGAAGCTGCCTCAAACGCTGGAAGCCATTCACACCGAGCTAACTCAGGCAGGGCGCATCTCTGGCGAAATGTTCCCACTCGGCAAAAACACCAGCTTTTTAGACCATAAAACAACCGTTTCGGATATGCTGCTGCCTGTGCTGTCGCATCGCCCCAACTGCCAGAGCAACTGCGAACAAATTGTCGAGTTGCGGGTGTACCAAACCATTCCAACACCGAAACGTGAGCAACGCTTTCAATTATTAGATCAGCTAACGATCGTAGGCCCAGATGAATCGTTTGTGCTGGCACCGTTGATTAACGCAGGTGATACCAATCAAGGTTCTACCCGATCATTGCCACTCATGACGCTCGCTCGCTTTGAGGGTAAGGTGCCAACCCAAGGCATCTGGCTAAGTTTGAGTGGTCGTTGGCTACGAGGCGACAGCACGATCGCCTACGGGCAAGTGCTGCACTACAATCCCGGTCGGGTTCATCTCCATCAAATGATGGAATGGAGTAGTCCCGTAGGAGAAGAACCCGCTTGGGGAAAGGTAACGGGAGCCAAGTCACCTGACCTGGTGATTAACCAAACAGTTGGCATGGAGCCTCAGTTTCAGCTTTATCAGGTGAAGCCGCGCCATTTTCTTGCCAGCCCGCTCAAGCTAGAACCGCTCTCCCTACTGGAGCCTGCGATCGACGATAATACATACAAGAATGGCTTGTTGCTGGCTCGCAGCGGCCTATGGTCAACGGGGCTACAGTGGCTACAATCCTTCAAACGACGCGATCGTACAGGGCAGTGGTCAGCTATGGCTCAAGCGCAACTGGCGCTAATTGCTCTGCACGCACAGGCAACGCAGGCACAAGCCAACAAGTCCTGGGCAAGCCCCAGCCAGCAGGTTCTCGCAAATCTAATTGATGGGCGGTGGGAACGAGCCTTGAGCGTTTTTACAGCGAATGCTGAAAACAGCGTAGAAACAACCGCGCTGCTGAAGGCAGATTCTGGGCGCTTGCAAAATCGGGTAGAGGCCGCGCTGCGTGTTAGCCCACGGCAACGGGATATCAGAAATTGGGGTGCGTTGCTTATCGCGGCACGTCAAGGAAGCAATGCCGCGATCGTCTGGTTAAAAAAACAGTCCGGCACAACGAGTACAGACATTGCCCACGTCAAAGCGCTCATCGCACGATTGGAAGCCCCTCGTGCAGACGACGGTATAGCCGCCTTAGCGCCTGGTCAGCTTGTGGGGGTAGCCGATGTGCTGACGAGCATCAACGCGTCTGCCTGGTTGAAGCCAAAGCGATACCCAACCTTGAAGCTAGACCCAGCCCAAGTTTGGTATCGGGTGCAAGTCGCTGGCTTTCAAGATGGCAAACGCTGGCGCTTTGCCAATGCCTCTTTAGGGCTGTCTACCAATGCTTCCGCTGATCGCCTCTGGAACCAACTGGGGCTAGCAGCAGATCCACCACTATCGATCGTGCTCTGGTTGCCTGATGGACAGCAGCAAACCGTTTCTGCCAGCCTCAAAGCAGTCCGAATCAAGGGAAACAAATTAGAGCTACTGGCGGCTGGAGATACCCCACCCACAGCACCCAAAGTGGGAACCCAGCGGCCTCTGGCCTACACCGAAGCGGCTCTGCAATGGCAGAATCCAGAGATAATTTCCCTCTCTGATTGGGTTCAACAGCAACCAGCATGGGCAATCAGCGCCATCCCTTCCCTTGTTAAAGAACTCACCCGATCGAGCAGCCTACCTTCTGGCACAGCACCCACATGGGAAGCCCTGGAAGCGCTAGGTTTAGGTGGCAATCCTGTACAGCTAGCCGCGCTCACCAGTAGCAACCCCTCTGACGTCATTGTCACGATCGATCCTGATACCCTGGATGGGCAGTCCACCAAAGCAACACGAACCACGCGCCGATCGCGCACCTTAATTTTTTCAGCCGCAGGCAAATTGCTCTATAGCGAATGTTCGACTGAAGCCGCTTTGACCTATCTAGCGATCGCCGAACTTGGAAATGATGGTGGTCGTGCGATCGTCGCCAGGGGGTCGGAAAACTACAACCTTTTGCGTTGGTCAGTTAAACACAAGCGCTTTGAATAAAACTGAAAGAACACAGAATAATCTTGCAGCAGTAAGGTGTGCAATTCTGCATACAGAAAGCAAGTGAAGAGGCATAAAAGGCTTGCTATGAAGATGGACACATCCCGACTCGAACGGGAGACCCCCACGATGTCAACGTGGTGCTCTAACCAACTGAGCTATGCGTCCCAGTAATGCATTACGGCTCTGAACTTCACATTATCTACTTTCTGCACACATTATTGCACACGTAGCTGCACACAACCTTCACAAAGCGTTAAGGGTAAGCGCTGATTACGTTACCAATTCTCGGAACCGATAATGAGAGAATCGGGTTATGCATTTAGAGGTTGTTTTATGGGAAAGAAAGGATTTAGCAACGGAGGAGCAAGGGAGGGAGCAGGTAGACCACCTAAGTATTTAACTGACAATGAAACCACACCTATCAAGGTTCCAGCTAAGCACAAAGAAGACGCAATGAAGGTTGTAGAGCTTATGGATGAATTAATTGCAGAAGGGTTTACACCTGAGCAGGTATATCAATTATTGAGAGATGCTATGAAACTTTAGGTAATTTCACGGATACATTATGCTTTGAAATAAGGCATAACTGATTTAGTTACCAATTCAGTTATGGAGCAAGCACAAATGAGTAATGGTCTTTTAGTGTTGAATAACCGAACCTGCGAAACACAAAATCTTAAGGCGTATTCCTATCGACAACTGCAAAAATGGTGTGCTTGGCTTCCCGATGCTGGTTACGACTGCCCTCGCCGTGACGCCAAAAGAGAGGTTTTAGAAAAAGCGCTGCTATCGGCTTACGCAGTTTATGAGAAAAAGCAAGCTGAGCTTAGTCGCACTGAAAAAGTTACCAATTCAGTTCAAAACAAGTCCGCAGCGCCTGAAGGAGTAATGAGGGAGTACGACGAATCCATTCTGGAAACGATGTGTGATGACCCTGCAACTGAAGTCCTAAGTATGTGGCGCAACTCTACTGGTGAGTATTTCATCAGACCTGCTAACGACGCTGATACAGTCCTTTTTCAGTCCTTTCTACCGGGTGAGGTTAAACGCTGGTTACGTCAGTACGCATCTATGCACCCCTCGAAAGACCAGACACCCGAATCATTACCTGACACGCTCTCTGAGTTCACCCGTTCTAAATTCTCTAGTGCTTACAACCTGATGAAGCACAAGAAACTGCTACCCGACTTCAAACTCCAGCTTTTTATCGCTCTAGGCAAGATGCGAGTGTCAGAGCGCTCCACAGGGAAAGTGATGGTTGAGTCCAGCTTTGTCAGCAAAATTCTTGATTGGATTAACGCTGAAGAGTTCTAGTCACAACAATTACTAATTCAAATTATTAATTCTTTGAGGAAACACCATGCAACGCTACAACATCACAGTCAAATCACCCGGTGGAGAAATCCTCCACGATGGTACTCACCAGTTTGAATCACACGACCAAGCAGAATCCTACGCTCAGTACATTGCAGCAGCTTATGACATGCAATACGGCAATTGTTCCTGGTCGGTGAGCTAATGAATCCTCTCTATATATAGAGGAGTTTGTTAACTAGTTAAAAGAGCCTCGCAGAACAGAATCACTTTTACTTAGGAGAAAGGACGATGGATGAACGAATTAACGGCTTGGTAAAGGCAATTAGATCTCTCGAGCAAGATGACGCATCGTTTCTAGATTTCCTTCAGACTACTTTTGACATTTTGAATTGTGGTTGTATCACCATTGAGGAGTTAGACATTACCTTGTCTGCTGCTTACCCCCCTGTAGAGGATGAAGAGGAAGAGGAAGAGGAAGATTTCGCTGATTAACGCTTCACTGAATTAGTAACTAATTCACTTTCACCCCACATGTAAGGACTCCCCACCATGTCTCACTACTACACTCTTGTCCCCCTAAAGCTTGACCAACCAACGCCGGAAAACGTAGGGATTAAGCTCAGTCGTCAAATTCGTAACGGTCTTTTGTTTTGTGAGGATCACCCTCAATGTGGTTGCTGGACTCCGAACGAGTGCACCAAAACGAAATCTTTGCAGCAACTTCCCTGTGTCTACTACCGAATTGGTGAATGTCTCGAACTATGTGATGGGTGCAAATAGATGGTTAATCAGCGTTCCAAAGGATTCGTAATCGTTCTAGACGAATGGTTTTCCATTCCTTTAGAGATTCATACCAGCGAGATAGAAAGCTCCCTTGCAGAGTTCCTAGACGACTTTTTTAGCATCCCTAACCTCTACTTCCCCACTGCAAGGCTTTACCTATCTCGTAATCCACCGCTAACAAGTGGTTATCCAAAAAACTGGGAAGTAACTAACCAGCGTATCGACTGTTATCTCAACTTAGTAAGGAGCAATCAACATGAGCAAGGTTACGAAGAAGGTGACAACGGGATTTCGGCTAGGTGGTTTTCTCGCCTCCTTATTTCTAAAGGGAAAGGACAGGGAGAAAGCTCTAGAGATTAGTTCTACCGTCGCTGATGGTGTGGATGAGCTAGCTGAAGGAGGTGAACCACAGGAGTAGGTTGTATTAGCTGAGGAGGTAACTAACTCAGCTAATTAGTAATTCAAATAACTAATTCTTGTAAGGACACACAATGAACGACACAAAATTGACCCCAATCAATCGTGAGGAAGTCTTCAAAACTGCTTCACGGTATCTTGAAGCAAACAGTAAAGTTCCCTCGCTACCATCGATAAGGAGTGAGTTTGAAACCCCTACAAGCCCTAGCATTGCTGTCTACCTGCGTGAGTGGAAGGAAGCTCATGCGGATGACATTGCTAACTGCATGGATACCAAGCAATCCTGGAGAGCCAAGGCGACACGGCTAGAGCAGCATTGCCTAGAGGTTTCAAAGAGTCTCAAGGATATTGCAAACGAGTTAGCTGATTTGAATGATTGGCTAGCAACAAACCATCCTGGAATTCACCAAGAATACTTAGATTACGGTAAAGCTTCATGACGACAATTCAATCGCAATCCGATGAGCAAACCCCTGTTCATTGGAAGGAAACTTTTCACTTGCAAGGGAATCCCTATTTGCTTAAACCTCGTGTAGAAATGCTGCATCCAGGAGGTACAAAGATTTTCAAAAAGTTTGTACCTCCTGGGAGAGGAGGAGTTGCTACTAAAAAAGTGACTTACACCTACGTCACCTACGACCGCTCTTACGTTGCCCACTACATCTACGAGACAGTCATCAAACTGTTTCCCCGCATTCCCTACAACGAATTGCAGAAGCTTATTTCTGAAGCAATTCAAATCAAGAAAGAAAAGGATAAGGAATGGAATGAAAAAAACCGCTAGAACCTATGACGGTAGGGTGAGGAAACCCGTTAAAGAACTGGTGGAGGGGATTCAGTTTGACAGTCAGTTTGAGGCACAGGTTTACAGGCATTTAAGAATGCTCTTCCCTAAAGAACAAATTACCTGTCATGAAGCTGTGCCCATCCTTCCTGAAACTCCCTACTTCAAGGGTAGAGACTGGAAGTGTGACTTCAAAGTAACCCTCCCTAATCGTTGGCAACCCATCTATGTAGAGGCGAAAGGGGTTAATACTGCTGAGTTCAAACTGCTACTTCAAACACTTGGTTACACCAACGCTAGTGTCATTCAAAACCTACTCGTGGTTCACTCCGAAATCGGCATCAAACTAGGAAAAACGATTCAGACCGTGAACATCCACCACATGTACCAATACCTGTTGCGCTTTAAGCAGTAGGTTAGCGTTAACGTCAATTTGTCTACTTTCTACATCAACAAACACAAGAGGATTAACCGATGGCTACTAAGTACAATGCCCCCAAAAGTGACTACAACAAAGATGAGCATTTTGCTTCATTGAGCATCGATGAAACGCTGAAGATTACGCTGCGTGAGGCAGTTGCTAAGGATACATCTGACAAGGTAATTACCGTTTACGGCTACGCTGAGACAGGGGCGACGGGTATCGAAAAAATGGGTGACACGTCCTTCAAGTTCACTGAACAACTGGTTAAGTTCAGCATTCCTAAAACTTCCTACACCACAGAGTACAACGGCAAGAAAAAGGAGTACCAGCAATCACCGGGGATGAAGGGAGCGATTCATTTCATCACCCAACATGGATTCGATAAACCTTTTTCAGCCATGTTCGACTTTGGAATGGCGCTACCGTTGGTTGAGTCTTTAATCAGCGGCATTAACCCTTCAGGAACACCCTTAACTGAAGTAGAACGCAACATCTATGAAACAAACTTTCTCTATCTGAAACCGTTGGAGAAGCTGGAAAAGTTAGAGGGAATCGAGATTAAGGATGCTAACGGTAAAGGTGGTTACGGACGTGGTGGTGGAGGACAGAAGGAATCTGAGAAGTTGGCTGATAGACTGGCGTTTATCAAAGCCCAGATGTTACCTGATTCAGAACTCGCTGTAATTCTTGCGTCTTACCATGTTGAGGGATTTGATAAGGCACAGCAAGCCGTCATTGAGGATTTACTCTCTAACCTCTTTAACTAACTCTTACCGGGGAAAATGGCACTTAAATGTGACACTTTCCCTTTCTTGTCTTTACCTACCGTTAGGAGAAACAATGCCCTATCAGAATATTCCTGATGATGTAGACGGCACCGCTCAGGATGAAACACTCAACATTCCTCAATACTTAAAGGAAGCGCTAGACCAGCAAAAGGAAAGACCCACTACAGACGGTAAGCGAGACTTTCGCGCCTTCAGGGTAGACAGTAAACAAAGCTGGGAGGAAGTAGCGGGAGAAGGTACACTTGCTCAAAAGGTTGCCAACCTGGTTAAAGCCTCTATTTTGTTACCTAGACAGCGCTTTCAACTACCCCTTGCTACTGCTTACCTCCTTCTACCGTCTGCTATCTGCAACAGAGTGCCCATCCTCTTTTCACAGGGTGGTAGTGGTTCAGGAAAGTCTACACTGGGCTTTCTTTCCTGTGCGATTCACGCTCAAGCAAGTATCAGCAGTGGTTCTACTTTCGCCTCGATTCGCAATATCATCTCAACTGCTAGACGCTGGGATTTAACCCTTGATGTGGACTATTCAGGGAATGAGAAGAACACCGCACTGGTGTGGGAGGACATCAAGCCTGAAGACATCAGCGGAGCAGATAACCATATCTTCTCTTTGCTTAAAAACGGCTGCGAAAGAACAGGAACGATAACCGTTGCTGAGATTGGAGGTACAAACCTTGTCTTCAAAATCTTCTCGCCTAAACTCATTTCTTCTATTCACCCTATCTACGCTCGTATCGAGTTCAATGAGTTAGTTAGACGCATGCTGGTGATTCAGCACAAACCAGCTAACAAATGGATGGCTGAGGACTTTGATGATGACAATCGAAACAGTTCACCCGATGACCTCGTAGACCTTGCCGATATTGAATGGGATGGACTGCGGAGAGAGTTTAGGGATTACTGGGAAGATGAGGAAAACCTTCAGCGATGGGTAGAAACCTCTCAGTCTCTTAGTAAAGTGCGTAATCACGGTATGTCAGCACCGCTCTACAAAATGAGTCGTGACCTTATTTGCTGCGGTGTAGTAACCGGGGTGTGGACTAGTAAGGCTGAAGCAATCAGACACTTAGCAGACTACTGGAACTGGCATCGCGATAATGTGGAGTCCCAATCTACCGCAACTCAGAAAGCGCTGAAACGATTCATTGAAGGGAAGACAGCCCAAACAGTAGAAACTAATAGAGCGTTAGTCGGTACGGCTGCAGAATGGATGATGAAACCGTTGGAGATTGACCCTAGTGAACTGAAACAGCACTGCGAAGCATTGTTTAAGCAGGGAGAATTAGACACTAACGTAGGGGTGAATGACGTTAACCGGGCGATGAATCATTTGGGATGGGTGCTTAAACCTAACTCTGACCATAGAAACACTTGGCAGTTAGCGAATGGTTAGTTTTGCAAATAACTAATTTAATTTACTAATTGTTTCAACAACAAACCCTCTTACCTTTTACAGTAGGAGGGTTCTTTTTTTGGGAAGGAGCTACTTTGAAGGGCGAGACTGCATCTCTTGAACACGCTTAGAGGTTTCAATTTGCGTCTCCCTTATGGTTACGACTTGATACTTGATAACGTTCAAGTCAGAACGTAAATCGGTATAGACGCCTATCAAGGTTCCTCCAAAAGCTAATACGGTAATGATGCATCCTATTAAGCCTATTGTGTTGATGTTTTGTTGTTGCATTGCTTCCATCCTAACTATGTCATGAACTCACTTTAACTCACACCCTTACCTTGTCCAGTGATACTTAAGGTACCCATTAAAGGAGATTGTCGCAGCACTAGACATCTTTGTTAGAGCAAGTCTCCAATGCCCTAAGTTAGTGTTAGCAACTCCTGGATTAAGATTCGTTGTTAACGCTTTCCAGTTCGTCGTGGCTGTCTTGTTTAGGTCGGTTAAAGAAACAATTGAAGTCTCTACATTTGTCTCTGAACCCTGCCTAAAAACCTGTGCTCTCCAGTAGTTTGCAGTCGTAGCGCTAGGGTACTGGTAGTTCAGAACAAACTGAGTCACCAACAAGTCAAACGGCATTGACGTATCAGGTACAGCAAAAGCACTACCAGTCGCAGAGAGAGAGCCAGAACTGACAAAGGGTGCCAGTTGATAGCGGAGGGACTTCCAACCACTAGCCTGTTTCACCCAGTCCATAAGAACGTTCTCGTTAGCGTCTATCTGCCTCCACTTGCTGTTAGTTGGAGCGTTAGAAGGTTCATTTATGCCGTAGTAGTTGATAACGCTGAAATCAGTTTCCTTGATGTAGTTGTTATCGCTACGGCTAACGCTAATTGCCTCCTCTCTATACTGTTCAAGTAAGTCGGTAATTTCTTCATTGTCGTACCTGTCAGGATAGGGAGGAATGTCAGCTATCAACGCTTGCACTTCAGCTTTGGTGTAGTACTGTTGCAGGTCAATCACTTCTCCCCCCTCCTGAACTTGAATGGTGTATTCTGAACCTCCCTTAACGTAAATTTCGACAGCGTTACATTCGTCGGATGGAGGGAATAAATGAGTATCTGCAAAGTCGATTGTGTGTTCATCACCTGTGATCGCTCCTGTTATATCCCTCCATCTCACTAGCGCCAACGCTGGATATTTAGCGCTGATGGGTTGAATTAGTACCCCGTTAACGACATCAGTAATTCCTTGCGCTGGTAGCACCCTTTGCTTGGCAGGAACACGACTAAAAGTGATTCTAATTCCAGCGATAGCGAGTGAGGTTTTTAACCCTAACGACCGGGTTCGATTCTCTAAAGTGAAACTCATCTATAAACCTCCTGAAAGAAACTCCCCGCTCTAATCAATGAAATAAATCAATGATTAAAACAGGGAGTCTAGCCTTAACCATGTAAAACTTAACCAACAGTGTAGGAACGTCCACCTTTGATTTTGAACGTCTTGGCTTTACCACCCGTTTTCAAGAACTGCTTGATTTCTGGAACCGTAGCATTCGTAGGAACTTGAACCGAGTAGGTTCTAATTCCCTTTTTGGGTGTCTTTTGCAGCAACGGGTCAGTCACGATGATAGTTTTCCCGTTCTTTGAACCGAAGACATTGGTTTTTTTGCCATCTTCATCACCGTTAACATCGTCTGTACCAGCGACAGGAGTTTTTAGATTTAATGCTTCTGCAACTGCTGCACGGCAAGTAGCGATGAGGTTGACATTTTTAAGAACCGATCCGCCTTCGGGTTTGGCAACCTTTTTAGGAAACTTTCCGAAGAAGACTTGAACTCGTTTGTTGTTGGGTGCTACTTCTGCACCCGGTGCTTTATCTTGTGGCATTGTTCTTTACCTAATAAGTGAACCTCCTGAATGAATTGAATTAGGCGACGTAATTACTGGTAGTCACAGTAATTGAACCATCGGTAGCTACTGAGTAGGCGATTGGAATGATAGAGCTGAAGGTAGCGCCACTTTCGCTAATGCTGTAGGTCGTACCAGCACCAGCGGGTAAAGGTTGGTTGTTAGCAATTTTGACCGATTCAGCAGCGTCCAAGCGAACCACGGCAGCGAACAGAGTTTCAGCGGCGTTATCAACCGTCACGTCAGAAAGAACCGTATCGGTGAGAACTGGGTCAACCAACGGGGTGTAGTCAGAAACCAAGGCAGAGATACCAGCGGTGCCAGCAACTACAGCGTTAACCACAGGAAGAGTACCCGTAATCGTGCAGAGTGAGTCACCATACTGAATCGAAATGTTGTTCTGAGCAGGAGTTAGAGCCAATTCAGCGGAGCGTAGACGTTGAGCCGCTTCAAGAACGAAAGCAGGTAAATTGTCGGACACGTAAGATACGTTAGCCACGATGAAAAATCCTTATGCGAATGGAGTAAAGATTGTCTTTTACCTAACGGTATGAGACTAGGTTTAACGCTCTTTCTCAAAAGCGTCAACAGTGGTACTTTTAGCCCGTTATGCAAAGTTCCAAAGCTTGGGTCAGAATTTTTCGCAGTTCGTGTTATAACCTAAATTTAGAGGCGAAACTTTATCAAATCTTCACACTCTCAGTTCATTATGTTAGGGGAGTTAATGGGTTTGATAATCGCTTTCTTCAAACGCATAATGCACAACTACAGACACATAAAGGGACTAAAAAAATGGTTGCTAAAGTTGCTCAACCTTCTAACATTGTCAGACAAGAACAAGCCGTCATGCACGCGATTATGGCGCTTGATTACTCCGCTCCTACTCAGAACATCTTGGAACGTTCTAACCTCGTAAGTTTTAACGTTGAGTGGCAGATTATCAAAACTCCAGATGGTACAGAAGCGTTTGTGGGGCGTGTTGTTTTACCGCTCGACAACATCAGTCAATTACCAGCAGCTTCTAAACCCTGGCTGCAAGCGCAAGACCTTCCACAGGGTGCCAACATTAGTGCTTACTTTGGTTCTAACTAGGTGATGAAATTACTAATTAAAATTAGTAATTTGTAAAACCCAATTAACAGGAGAAAGAACAGTGGCAGATTATCAGGTAGGTCAACAAAGCACCAAGGCACCCTTTACTACACCAACTACAAGTGGTGATTTAGTGGGCAGGGGCAACGTAGGAGATATATCTCGACAGGGTACTTACACTCAGCCACTTGCTTTGCCAGGAACACCTAGTAATCTGCCCACTACCTACAGCGCACCTGGAGAAGGTACAGTACAGAAACCTTACAACACCGTAGACGTACCAGCTACGAGAGTTCCCAACAATCAGTTAAGCGGTACACCTACACCTAGTAACTTGTCAGGCGTAAGCACAGCAGGAGCTTTGCCAGGTACAAGGGGAGCTCCTACTACTGGATTAAATAACTTACCAGGAATGAATGGTTCTAACCTGACTCCTGGAGCGTTAAATGGGTCACTCAGCGCTGGTACAAGCTTACTTACGCCCTACTTGCTAGACAGCGCACGGGCAGCAGCAGCGGCTTTAACAGACCCTCGTTACTCAGGTAATGGCAAGTCATTCGGTGAAAACTACGGAGACGCACTGAGAGACATAGACAAGCTAAGAGCAGGTGATAAAGCAAACAATGACGCTCTAAATCGTTCAAGCGGAGATGCTCTACAAAACCTTGCTAATGGAGCAGGTGATTTAGCAGGAAAGCTGGGAAGGTTGCTAGGGTTGCATCCTAATGGGGAAACTAAGGGTAAACGCACACAGGGTATACCTCCCAGCGATAAACGTTCGCCCTTTAACGGTACGCCCGGTGTGAATTACAACGTTCTTGTTACCTACGGGGATAACCGTTTTGGGGAAACCCCTGCTGCAAGTGGCACTTACACGGCACCGATTACGATTCAACGTGCCGATGGTGCACAAGGCGTTCGTGTTTACTCTTTGGTAACTGGTAGTGGCACTTTCCCATTTTTGGATATTGGGAGTGGAAACGTCACGAGTGAACCGAAAATTGCCTCGATGAATCGTGTTGATGGGCAAAAAGATCCCAAGCAAGCTCCCACTCCCACGGCAACTAGACCTAATGGTGAACCTGCTCCTACTGGTTTATCAATGCCTGATAGTTCTAACTCTCCAACGGCTCAACCGACCAATCCAACCGCCACACCTTCTAACGCTCCGTCAGTCACACCTGGCAAGAATCCTTCTGAAGGAAAACCTACACCTGAGTCTCCGTCTACACCTCAAGTACCTTTTATTCCTGTTCCCGTTCCCATTAACCCTCTGTCTCCAACTAATGGGCAGCAGCAGCAATCATCGCCTAACGTCCAAGCACCATCGTTGAACCCACTTTCACCTTCATCTACTACAACCACTACGCCCAAGACACCAACCTATCCACAAACACCTGGCAACGCAGAAACACCTACCACTCAACCACAACCTAAACCAGCTACACCTAATGCAACTCCTGGTGATGGTGATAAGTGTTGCCCTCAGACTACTGCTGATTTAGAGGAGATTAAGAAGGTGTTAGGCGTAGGAGAGTACGGTGTTTCACTTCCTTTACTGACGGGTGATAATCCTCAACTCATCAAGAACATCCCTGACCTGTTGATGTGGACGAATCGTAATATTGACGCAACGCAGGGGCTTTACCCCTTAAAGGTGAAGGTAAAACAACCGAATGGTTCAGAGAAAACCATCACGCTGAATGATGGGGCACACGCAATGCAGGAACTATTCGCCATGAGTTTAACTATCGCAGAAGATGCAGACGCAGCGGTGAACATTGGAGCAAGAATCGCTACCGAGGTGATTCATACCAAGGTAGGGGTCTTCCAAGGGAACGAACTACTAAAAGCGATTCAGAAGTTTTTCGGTTTCGATACTAGAGCAGAGCCTAGAGTCGTTAAGTTGAACTTTACGCCTAGTGCAGCAGGGGTTAACAATCAACTAGAGAACGACGAAATCGCAGCGTTCTTGAAACCTTCAACTCAGCCATATGTAGGAACAGAGTTCAACGATAAGCAGACAGCTTTACCTTTGTTGCAGCGGATTCTTCATAACTCAGAAATCGCCATGAGAGCAGTCTGGCAACCGATTAAACCAGACAAGAAAGGTAGGGACGACATTACAGGTTCACGACTAAAGGCTGCTAATCAGAAACCAACCAAGACGGAAGAGGAAATTTGGAAGAACTTACAAGAAACTCTCAAGATTCTCGGTTACGAGGGAGTTGATGTTACAGGTAAGTTGAAAGGTGATAACGATAAAAGTGGTACTTAAATATGGCACTTTCTTTAGAGTTGACTACGCTGAGAAGCAGAAAAGAGAACGCTAAGGTAGAAGCGACTAGAGCCGTAGCAAAAGCAACTGAAGGTTTATTGCCTAAGCTGAAAAAGTTTCTTGGTTGGGGTTTTTCAGCGGTTGTTAATTATTTCAATCTCTCCTTTAGCAACCTGTGGGATATGTTCGTACAAGCATACTTTGCGATTAAGACGTTCGACTTTGGCGCTACTGATAAAGCGTTAGAGGAACAGATAGAGAGGAACAACCAACAACTCGTCACTAGAGCAGCAGAAGCACTAGGAGAGACGCTAGGGTTTCAGTCGGTGAGACTGGCTAACGCTTTTCTGGGGAGGTTCTTTAGGAAGAATGGACGTGACCAAGCTGCCAAAATGAAAATACCGATTCTTACAGCAGAGATCGGTTTAGCGTTGGCTGAAGAAGGAAACGAAGAGCTACAGGCAAACGTTAAACGACTGCTACAGGGAACTATATCGGCTCAGGTAAGCAACGCTTTTATCAACACAGTACTGGCAGCTAGAAAGAACCACTGGTTTGGTTTGAACTCAATCACCACACCCCAGGCAGACGGTAGCATCGCTCAAAAAATCGAGAAGAAAATTGAACAACTTCCTAAGTTCTGGCAGCAGCCCGTAGAGGAGTTTATTGAAGGCTTCGAGGAGGGGATTATCGAGGCTGGATACATCGTAACGATGAAGATTGACGATCATGTAGCCGCTAATCGATACGCTCAAAACAGAAGGGGAGTAGAGCGTTACATTGAGATTCCGGTAGAACCTCAGTCAGATGAGAAGCTCCAGTTTGCAGGCAGTCAAGCCGAGGTAGTTGATCTAGTGAAATCGGCAACGATGACCACTATTCCCTTAGTGAAGAACAGAGACATCGGTCAGGTATTCGCTGAGCCAGTGGATGAGCAGATCAAACCTAAAGTACAGCTACGCAAGGTTGTGTTCAATTTCAGTGAATACTCAAAACCTCCTTATCGACGCAAAGGTAAATTAGGCACTCATGCCAGCATTGCTGTACCAGACGCTAAGCCTGGTTTAGGTTATGAGAAGTTGAGATCAACGCTAGACGGCTACACAAGAGGGAATTGTTATTGCACCTGTCAAATGGATAACGGTAGACAAATGGCGGTTTATGCGAGTACTGAGACTGAGGGTAAGAAGGTACTTAGAACTCTTGCCTCTCTAAGTACGGCTGACCTGATTGAAGAGACGTTTAGGTCAAGTCAGGCTGGCGATGTTTCCAAAAAAATTGGGATAAAACAGATGCACATTCAAAGCGCTAGTCTGCTTTATCCCAAGAAAAAGAACGGAAAACTAGTTGGAGCTAATGGTAAATCAGTAACGGTAAAGCTGTTTTCTGGCTCTCCCCCTGTAAGCTTTGAACCGTTTATTTAGGGGTGTTGAGGTATCTACCTAAACTTTTAGCCTAAATCTTTAGCCTAAAACTTCACCCTCACTCTTATAACTTGGTAGTTGAATCTCTTTAATCGCATGACCGTAAACCGTACTCACCATCCTTAAATCACTGTGTCCCAGTAGTTTCGCGGCATCAGCTAGCGTTCCTCCGTTCTCTATCACTGTAGATGCAGCAGTGTGACGAGTAATGTAAGGTTTGCGGTAGGGAATGTTGAGGGATTCTAAGCAGGGTTTCCAATAACGGTTAAGCAGGTTTCTATCGTCCAGTGCCTCCCCTTTTTGGTTGCAGAACACTAGCTCACTGTTCACTTGATTATTCTGTTGCCATCCAAGTGCTGAGACGATGCAGAGCGACAACTGTTTAGACAAGGGAAGCACTCTCACATCACCCGTTTTGGTTTCCTTCATCCGTCGATTAGCAGCAGCGCTAGAACCATCTTCAGAACGAGCGAGAGCACAATCAATAGTAACGATTCCCTGTTCGGTATCTACCTTGCTTTTGAGTAACCCTATTGCTTCACTCGGTCTACACCCTGTCAGAAAGAGGAATGAGTAGAAGGAACCTATCATCAACGACTTGGCGTATAGCGTTGCCAAAATGAGCGTTACTTCATCGGGTGTGAAGGGTTTAATCTTCACTCGTTCTACTGGACGGTTCTTTAGATTGCGGTAGGGGTTGTGAGGTAGGTAATTCTCATCTACTAGCCACTTACCGAACCGTCTGAGGTAGCCTACACGGTCGTTGTAGGTGCGAGGGGAAAGATGGCTCCAATAAAGGTTAAACCCTTTGTCGCTGTAGCTTCTGCTGCCACTGGCGATTAGCGCTTGTAACACTGGCTCATAATGCACCTTAAAGTTTCCATCATTCGGTTTTACCGTTCCCATCCACTTAGCAAACATCTCTACAGGAGTTCCCAGTTTGTTGACTGCTTTGCTTAATCCTTGACGGTACCGTTCTAGTGTTGGGTCAAATGTTCTTTCCAATATATCCGCTTCAATCTGCCTAACGAGTGCTTCAGCTTTTGCCTTATCACTGTGACTATCCCAATTACCTAAACCATAGAGACTACAACGTTGCCCGTTAGCGGTGAATTGAATCCCTATCCTTCCATTTCTGTTCTGAAGTCTAATCTTCTGCATTTCTACTTACCTTCTGCACATGTGGTTACACACGTAGATAGGAAGAAAAGCTGAAACCCATGTACCGTGCACAGAGCGAAGATGGTTTCACGACGATGTCAACGTGGTGCTCTAACCAACTGAGCTATGCGTCCAGGCACGGTACACGACTATAGCATAAATCATGCTTTGGATCAGCAATCCCAAATTCAAATTTCGACAAAAGTAGCTCTCACCCCGGAGGATTTCACTGCTGTATCAATTTAATTATATGAGGCTGCATAGAATAGGGCTTCCAGAATAAAGTTGTAGGAAGCAACCGACATCATCATGTTCCAACGTCAGTTGATCAAACAGTTCTTGAAATCGTTCTCGCAACGCTTACATGGATGGGAATAGCTGAGAATTTGTGCTTTCCTAATTAAGGGCACTGGTAGCAAACAAAATCTCAGGTTGAAGGGTGTGGATGAGTGGACGGATGGATGAGCCGTGGGATGTTATTTCCCAACGAGTCCCTAAGCTAGGGTAGTGCAGAAATGGAACGAACCTGATACGTACAAACGATCCCTCACCCGTTGGCTTTCGCTACAGTCGGGGACTCAACTTCTACCACGCCACGAAACATATTCATGCCACAGGTGAACGTGTACTGCCCTGGTTTTTCGGGTGTGAATTCCACTGCTGTAACGTGATTCAAACTGAGGTCACGGGCAATGTGGAAATCAGGCAGTACAACTGTTTCAAGGCAACGGCTGGGATCTTTACGAAAGAAATTGAGGCGGACAGGCTGCCCTGCACTGACGATCACTTGGCTCGGTTCATAGCCTCCATCGACGGTGATGGTTAGCTCTTGCACGCCTTGCTTGGCTTCTGCCTTGTGAGCTTGTTTTTTGCTGAAGACGAACCACCAAAGCTCTAGTGCGATCAGGGCTGCGCCACCGACCACTACGCCAATTTGTAACCCCAAGGGCTGCTCAAGGTGATGAAACTTCGCTCGCCCTGCTTCAGTCTTTTCCATTGACATCTGAGCATTGACATTGCCTTGTGAAGAGAGCAGTACGGTGCTTAAAGCGAGACTCATGATGAGGCTTAGGCTTGTAAGCCTGACAACTATCTTTTTTTTGTAAATCATTGATGAAACCTCCTGCAAAATCAAGTCGCCGCTTTGGGCTGAAAATTCCGTAGTCGCAGGGCATTGGTGACGACAGAAACCGAGCTAAAGGCCATCGCACCACCTGCGAGAATGGGACTCAGCAACCAGCCAAAGAAGGGGAACAGGATGCCCGCGGCGATTGGGATGCCTGCGACGTTATAGATAAAGGCAAAGAAGAGATTTTGGCGAATGTTTTGCATCGTCGCGCGAGATAGTTGAATAGCGGTGACAATGCTTTGAAGATCGCCAGAAATGAGGGTGATATCGCTAGCCGCGATCGCCACATCGGTCCCAGTGCCGATCGCAATGCCCACATCGGCTTGAGCGAGTGCTGGTGCATCATTAATGCCATCTCCCACCATTGCCACAATGTTGGTCGGATGTTTGGCTTTCTTTACAGGCTTGGAGCTAGCCACGCGTGCTTTGATCGCACTACGTTGCAGGGAGGCGATGACATCGGCTTTTTGGTCAGGGCGCACTTCCGCGATGACGTGGGAAATGCCAACTTCACGGGCGATCGTCTCAGCCGTGGGGCGATTGTCTCCCGTCAACATCACCACCTCTAACCCTAAGCGCTGCAAGGCACGAATGGCTTGGGCAGACGAGGGTTTGATGGCATCCGCAATGCCCATAATTCCTTGCACATCACCATCAACAGCAAGCCAAATCACCGTTTTGCCGATCGCTTCCAATCGGTCTTTCTCCTGTTGCAACACTCTGGTTTCGATGCCCAGTTCATCCAACCAGCGCTGTGTACCAAGTTGTACCCACCGATCTGAGACGGTGCCCTGAACGCCGCTCCCTGCGATCGCCTCAAAATTCTGCACAGTAGCTAATTCCACCTGCTGCGTTTTGGCATAGTTCACCACCGCTTCTGCCAGGGGATGTTCTGAGTAACGTTCCACGGAAGCCACCAGGCGGAGAAGCCTGAGTTCATTGCGGTTTGCAGTGCCCTGAGTGGTCGTAAAATCCGTGACAGTAGGCTTGCCTTGAGTAATCGTGCCCGTTTTATCCAGCACGATCGTCTGGATTTGATGCGCCAGTTCCAAACTCTCTGCACCTTTAATCAAAATGCCGTTTTCGGCTCCTTTGCCCGTGCCCACCATAACCGACGTGGGTGTGGCTAACCCCAGTGCACAGGGACAGGCAATAATTAGTACCCCAACCGTAGCGATCAACGCCAGGGTGAGATTGCCCATTGCCAAAAACCAGAGGACAAAGGTGGCGATCGCAATGGCAATGACAACGGGCACAAACCAACCCGTCACTTGATCGGCTAGTCGCTGAATCGGCGCTTTTGACCCCTGGGCATCTTGCACCAGTTTGACAATTTGCGCCAGCACCGTGTCTTTACCCACGCGGGTCGCACGGAATTTGAAGCTGCCTGTTTGATTGATGGTAGCTCCAATGACCTCATCGCCCACATGTTTCTTGCTGGGGACACTTTCGCCCGTCACCATTGATTCGTCGATCGTCGAGGCACCTTCCACAACTTCGCCATCTACGGGAATCTTTTCGCCTGGTCGCACCACCACGACATCGCCTTTCTGCACGTCTTGAATGGGTACTAACTCCTCCCGTCCCCTGCGAATAATGCGGGCTACTCTCGCCTGTAAGCCAATGAGCTTGCGGATCGCGTCTGATGTTTGACCCCGTGCGCGGTTTTCAAACAGTCGTCCCAGCAAGATCAAGGTGATGACGATCGCCGCTGTCTCGTAGTAAAACTCTGGCATCAAGCCTTGATGGACAAGAAACTGCGGGAAAACGGTAGCAAACACCGAGTAAAAATAGGCTGCGCTGGTGCCTAACGCAATGAGCGTATCCATCGTGGCGGCATGGCGCTTCAAAGCTTTCCAGGCATTGCTGTAGAAAGAGTAGCCGCACCAAAACTGGATGGGAGCCGTGAGCACAAGCTGAAACCACGGATTCGACAGCCAGCCAGGA
Organism: Stenomitos rutilans; assembly: GCF_059505485.1. NCBI lineage: Bacteria > Bacillati > Cyanobacteriota > Cyanophyceae > Leptolyngbyales > Leptolyngbyaceae > Stenomitos > Stenomitos rutilans. The sequence continues at coordinate 38,785 of NZ_JCACKR010000061.1, read as the reverse complement.
ATCAACGGCAGTTTTAATCCCGTCATGGCAGACAGTGAACCGATGACCAGAATGATGCTGACGATCGCCCCCACCCCAACTTTGCGCGTTAGCTTACGGCTATCGGCAGCACGAGCCGCTTTCTCAGCCGAATCTTCCCCAAGCGAGGCTTGCTCCTGCAATGAGGCGGCATAGCCTGCGTCACTTACCGCAGCTTGAATCGTCTCTACCGTCGTTTTCTGAGGGTCATAGGTGACAGTAGCTTGCTCAACCACAAAATTGACACTGCTGGCGCTAACCCCTGGCACTGATCGAATGGCCTCTTCGATACTGTTGGCGCAAGCGGCACAGCTCATTCCCCGCAATTTGAGCGTAACCGTTTTCATCTTCCCTGCCTCATTCAACTCACCGCATAACCAGCCGCCACGATCGCTTGCCTTACCGCGTCTTCTGGCGTTTGCGTTTCAACGACAACAAGTTTGGTCTTAGGATCGGCTTGCACCATTGCGGCGGGGTCAATTGTTTGAATGGCATGTGTGATGGTATCGCTACAGGCAGAGCAAGCCATATTAGGAACAGTTAGTTTAATTGCCATTGTGCCAGTCCTTTGGTTCGTCGTTATCCCCATCTTGAAGTCTCCACTCGACTGGATAGTCAAGCGATAAGACGAAGAATTTACAACGGTAGTCTGTCGGGATGCTACAGATAAAGCTCTGACAGAAGCGGAACTATGCCATTGTGGTTGCCATTTGACGACAGGTTTCAGCGCAACGACGACAGGACTCAGCACAACGCTGGCAGTGGTCGTGATCGTGTTTTTCACACTCTGCTGCACAACGATCGCACGCTGTTGCACAGACGCTGCACAGTTGAGCATGAAGGTCAGAGTTGCGTGCCATGAAGCGGGCGCAGAGCGCACAGGTATCGGCGCAATCGCGGCAGAGCTGAATACACTGGGCCATCATTTGCACCATATCGCTGTTCAAGCAAGCCGTGGCGCAGTTCTCACAGTCACGTAAGCAGTCAAAACAAGCTGCGATGCAGGTATCCAGTAAGGCTTGGTGCTTTTGAACTGTTGTCGTCATACTGATCTCCTTGGTTAAAGAAAAAACGCGATCGCCAAAAGGCTTCACAACTTCACCCTAAAGAAGCATTACTCTAATTGCTTCCGTCTTTCGCAAGGGATCTGACTTCCTCTTTTGCGTCTAGTAGAAAGTCGCCTATCTAACTCTATGGGGTTGACTCTCCAGCTAGCTGGAGTATGCAGAATCAGAACATCGTCTTTTGCCAATCCTTTTCTTATGGCTAACAGATTTAAGTTGCGCCACTTTGTCATCAGCAAAACAGGTTCACTGTTGCTCCTGGGAGCGATCGCCACGACTGGCCTGATCAGCGCTTGTTCTACTACTGCCGAAAAGGCGCAGGCTCCCAGCCCATCAGCGACCGATGCTGGATCGATGCAGATGGATCACGGCAGCATGAGTCCGTCTGATGGCACAATGAACCACAGCATGGGAATGGAGCTTGGCCCTGCTGATGCTAATTTTGATCTCCGGTTTATTGATGCTATGACACCACACCATGAGGGAGCCGTTGTGATGGCGAAGGAAGCGCAACAAAAATCGAAGCGTCCCGAAATTCAAAAGTTAGCGGCTGGCATCATCAAGGCGCAAAAGAACGAAATTGCTGAGATGAAGCAGTGGCGGCAGTCCTGGTATCCCAAAGCACCTACAGCCCCAATGGCCTGGCATGCCGACATGAAGCACATGATGGCAATGTCAGAGGGCCAGATGAAAGGCATGATGATGAACATGGATTTGGGGACTGCTGATGGTCAATTTGATTTACGCTTTCTGAATGCCATGATTCCTCACCACGAGGGGGCGATCGTGATGGCAAAGGATGTTTTGAGTAAGTCTAAGCGTCCGGAAGTGAAGCAACTCGCTCAAGCCATCATCAACTCTCAGCAAGCCGAAATTAATCGAATGAAGCGGTGGAAACAAGCCTGGTACAAGTAGAACGAATCAACCAACTAGACCTCGGAGGTTTTGAACACCTCCGACATCTGGGAACTGACCCGATCGACCAATTGCGCTTGCTCTTCGGACGTGTTAACCGGAAAGCGCTCCCAATCGGAAGACAATCTCAAGTCGGCGAACAGCCCGGTAGGATCGTCGTGAAAGTGCAAAAACGCCTGTCCTTTACGGTAAAAAATGCCGCGTTTCTTTTCCTTTAGCCCTTCGATAGCACGAAGGGCCGTGAGTAAAGTGGTGAGTTTATCCAGGGCGCGATCGTTGGCATGTTTCATGGTTGTCGATCACTGTGAAACATTGAGCGGAGGTTTCATAGTGCACTGCTTTCTGTGATCCAGGTTTCTAACGGCTGGCTAAAGTGTTGCAAAGACAGTACATAAATCTGAGCGTCGTGAGCCGCCAAATCTCTTTCTGGTTGCGTATTGTAGCCCCACTCTGCTAAAAATAGCTTTACATCGGCAAGATCGGCTTGCTGTTTGACGGCTTGCAGGGTTTGTAACCGATCTTCCACAAACCAGAAAGTGGCATTGGAAGCCTGCTCTGATCGTAGCGATCGCAACGTCTCTGGTTTGGGTCGTTTGACTTCTTTGCCCAGAATTTTCAGCTTCGTGAAATCAACGTGGTGCTGCTGCAAGAGCTGTTGAATGAACCGTCCCTCTTTGGTGCTGATGATGATGATTTCGGTGTCACTAGTGAGCCAGGTCTTGAGTTGCGGAATGATACCAGGATAAAACTCTTGCTCTGCCAGCCAGCTTTCCACATCGCGTTTAATCCAGCGATCGCGCACGCCATCGACTTCAGCCGCAAGTTGAGCGGCTTCCATCCCATCTTTGACGGCCTGCTGTTTGGCGATAGTAGTCCAGTGCAGCAGAATCTCAGCCTCTGATGTGCCCAACAAGAGCGATCGCACCAGGAGCGGCATTTCCCATCCGGTTTCAATCACAGGTCGGGTACGGTAGAACTGTTCAGCCAGACCGTCTGGTGGAGATGTCTCGTCCGGTTGCCAGAGATTGCAGTAGGCACGCCAGGACGTTTGAAAGTACTCCTTCATGCCATTGCAAAGGACACCATCAAAGTCAAGGGCAAGCACAGTTGGGGCAAGAACAGACATAGCGACTGGCGTTCAACAACATCGCTTTAACCCTACCGCAACTGGCTGTGTTACAGTGCAGCGCCAGGTACAGTCGTGGGTGATGGTGGTAACTGCACGGCGCGCCATTCAAGGCCAGCCTCGACTTGTTTGTGCTTTGGTGTGTTGGGTGTCGGTTTAAAGCTCACCATTAAAGCGGTGATCAGCAGTGCCAACGAAAACAGCAGCAGCAGAGATGGCAGAGCACTTTCAGCCGAACGAATCTGCTTGAGCTTGGACATCAGAAACGCATTTTGTCGTCGCAGGCTAATCAGCCGTTTCACGACAGGTTCTGGTTGAGACGCCTCTGATGGATGGTGATCGTGCAGGTCTAAATCCGCAACGCTTTCTTCTTGCTGCTGACGAATGAAACTTACGAGATAATCGTGAACTAGCTGGTAGCGATCGGCAGGATTTTCGGGCACCAGAAAGAGTAACCCAGAGCCGACCAACACTTCCAGCACTAGATCGAGCTTATTGATTTCAGCCGTCAAACCTAAATCGACCAAATCGGTTTCTAAATCTTCGCGGCTTTTGAGCGGGCGTGTGCCATTTTCGTTTGTGAGCAGAAACAGAACAATCCGTGCAGCATCTTCATTTTCAGGGCCACAATCTTCAATGATGTTTTCGAGCGATCGTGCCACCAGTTTTTCCTTGGGGCCTTTCTGGCGATATTCCGCCAGCGTCGTAATCCCTTCCGCTTGCAGTTCGGCACCCACTGCCTGTAGCTCGATCGCTCGCACTTCGCCAGAATCGTCTGCCAGATCGGTGACTAAGGCATCCACCAACTCGTCATCCAGGTAGAACTGGGCGCGATCGGTCAGGCTTTTGATGATCGATCGCGCATCGGCAGGCGAAAAGTCTCCCAACGGATAGCGGACATCTTTCCCAAGAATGTCATTGATGCTGTCTAAATTCACACTATCACGGCTGGCAAGGCGCTGAAACTCCAGCAGGTAGTGGAGGTAGTCTTCCCTCAGCGTCAGCACGACTTTGACAAAATCCAGGTTCAGGCAATCGCGCAGAAACTCATAGAACAGGCGGCGCTGTGGTAGGGTTTCATGGACAAAGAAGAACTCCTCAAACTGGTCAAAAATCAGCACCGGGATGAAGTTAAGACTGGTGGCTTGGCGGAGGAGAGAGAGGAGAGAAGAGAGAGGGGGAGCAGAGGGAGCAGGGGAAGCAGAGGACACGTTAAATTTTCCTGGCTCCTGGCTCCTGGCTCCTGAGTGCTGACCGCTGACCGCTGACGGCTGACCGCTTCCTTCCATTTCCTGACGGCTGACGGCTGACGGCTGACCGCTTTCTTCTGCCTCCTGCCTTCTGCCTTCTGCCCTTTGCCCTCCGATCGCCAGCACCAATCTCGCTTCCAGGGCCGTTTGCCAATCGGTGTAAAGGTCAATCAAAAGGGGCAGTGCAATGCGATCGCCAATCACACGCTCTTTTAACGCAGGCACCAGACCCGCATTGACGATCGAGCTTTTGCCTACTCCCGATGGCCCATGAATGACGGTGAGCTTAAGATCATTCCGCCCCATGCGAACGACCAAACGGTTAACATCTTGCTGGCGACCAGATGCTCTAATCTCTTGTGCCAGTGGCGCTTCTTGAGGAATTTGACCCGGAAATTGGCTGAATAAAGACTGCTGTGGCTCCAGACGCAGTGCTCCAATAAAGGCGCGAAACCCATACTGATGCTCCAGCGATCGCCGCGTTTGTTTGGTATGAAAGGCTTCTAGGTAGTGCCCTTGCTGAAAGTACAGGTCTCGTAGATGCCGCAGAATAACGATGTAAAGCTGTGGATCATCGGGTGGATAGGTCTGATTTTGAGCTGTTTCCAGATGACCGATCGCGACTTCGATCTGCCCCAACTTTGCTTCCGCTCTAGCCATCAGCAGCAAGTACCAGCCTTGATGGTACCGTTGCGCGACTTCCAGGCTGTCCTCAATATGGGGATTGGGGGATTGGTGATCGATCGCCGCTGTGGTAGCGGTCAAAATATCGAGTGCTGTTTCCACCTGCTGTTTGGCCTCTTTCCAGGACGATCGTGCCAGGGCGACCTCCGCCAGAAAGCCATGATCTCGTGCCTGTCGGACAGGGTCAGCATAGAGCTTGTGCAGCACCAAGGCGCGTTTTGCCACTGCCTCCAACTCATCCCATTGCTGAAGCTTTTGCAGCACCTCGGCTTGCGGGATGATGAATCGAGCCACCAGATCCTGACGATTAGTTTGCTCAAATACCTCTAGACCACGCTGAAAGTAGTTCAGTGCTTGCTGGCAGGCATCGGTATAAAGAGTACGTTGTTGCATTGCCCGCGATCGCCACCACAGCCCAAGGTAAATCAGCACACACGCCGCTCGTTCGCTGGCAGACGGCAGCAGGACAAAGGATTCGGATAGCTTTTGCGATCGTTGGCGGTTACTTTCTTCTTGCCAAAACGCCAGACTACACTCGTAGCAGATACGGGCCGTTGCCAATTCACCTTGCGCATGGGCATCCTGTCCAAGTAGAAAATCAAGACTTGCTTGAAGCGCTGGATCAATGGCCTGACCGCTGCTAAGGACTCGTTCAAGGGCAAATTCTAATTCTGTTCTGCGCAACGAATTTGTGCCCCACGTTTGGAAATGTTTCTGTTGCAGCAATGTCCAATTGGGCAAAAATTGTTCATCGCCTGCATCAAGAATGGAGGCAAAGAGTCTATCGGTATGCTGCCGTAGCCCTTCTAGCACCGCATCTGATGCCACGTCGAAGGAAATGACCGTATTCCCTCCCCAACTTTTCAAGTCGGGTGCCAGTCGGTCGAGCTTTGCCAGGACGCGATCGTTCATCCACAGCACAAGTGGAAACGGGAATTTTTTACTCAGCTCCTCGCGCACAAGATTGGTGGCTAACAGCACCTGGTCGATCGCTGTGACCGACTCCAGCCCGTAGATCATCAACGCGTTAGGAGGCTGACAGCGGGAAGAGTTTTGAGTTTCGAGTTTTGAGTTTTGAGTTGGAGGATTTTGGGGAGGAGTTTTGAGCTGTTGATGGTTGACCGTTTGTAAGGGTGATTGCTCTGCTCCCGCTTCCCCTGTTGCCCCCTCTCCCTTTACCTCCATCTCCTCCTCACACTCGTGCTCATCCTCCTTCATCTCCGTCCGAATTCTGGTGTAGAGGGTTTTAGCCGTTTCAGGCAGTGTGTATTCATGAATGGGCAACGGACAACGTTCTTTCAACTGTTGCGTCATGCGATCGCGCAGTTTAGTGTAGTTGCAGCGCACCAAAATCAGCGCAAACTGCTGCTGCGACAGGGTAATTGCACGAACGAGTGTATCCAGCGATCGCTCATTTTCCGCTCGTACTGCTTGTCGGGATTGGTCGGTCGTACTCATATCGGTACAGCCCTTAAGTATTTATATCGTTCTCTCCCTTGTTCCTTGGGGTTAGTACCACAACACAAAGCATGAGCAAGAGCGCAATACCAGTGAAAACACGGGTTTTTAAAGCTCATTTTGAAGACTTTACTCAAGTAAAGAAAAATCAAGGTTTATTAATTTCTTGAAGGCAAACATAGAGCTATACCAACTATTGTAAAAGCTATGCCGGACTACGCAGGGAACAATCTAACTTCTGCAAAAGAGATTAGCTCAGCCACAGGTTTGCAAGCGTTCAGCGATCGAGTAGATGCCTTTGATACGGATGACTACTACCGCATTAGCCTCAGCGGACGCAGCAGCCTCAACATAGCAATCAATGGCCTAAGTGCAGACGCAAATGTACAGTTGCTCGATCGTAACGGCAACACCTTACAAACGTCTGCCAATAGCGCTGGTATTTCAGAAGCAGTTAGCCAGGTTCTTGATGCCAACGTTTACTATATTCGGGTTTACCAAAGTAGCAGCGGTGCTGACACAGACTACACCCTCAACCTCAAACTGCAAAATAACCCCAAAATTGATGTTCTTTGGCGTGATTACAGCAGTGGCGCAAATGCAGTCTGGTTCATGGGTGGCACGAACAATTCCAGCATTACCACCTCTACATCTCTCACCTCAGTAGCCACAAATTGGCAGGTTGAAGGCATTGCAGACTTCAATGGGGATAATCGTCCTGACTTGGTCTGGCGAGACTACAGCAGTGGCGCGAATGCTGTGTGGTTTATGGGTGGCACCAACAATGCGACGCTCATCGGCTCTACATCTCTCACCTCAGTAGCCACAAATTGGCAGATTGAAGGCATTGCTGACTTCAATGGGGATAATCGTCCTGACTTGGTCTGGCGAGACTACAGCAGTGGCG
>NZ_JCACKR010000061.1:0-31263 GCF_059505485.1 Stenomitos rutilans | reverse complement strand
TTGAAGGCATTGCTGACTTCAATGGGGATAATCGTCCTGACTTGGTCTGGCGAGATTACAGCAGTGGCGCGAATGCCGTGTGGTTTATGGGCGGCACCAACAATGCGACGCTCATCGGCTCTACGTCCCTGACCCCGGTAGCCACAAATTGGCAGGCACGTCCTTACACTCGATACGAAGAGCCTATACCCATTGATCTGGCAGGCAATACAACGAGCACTGCCTTCAGTGTTGGAACGCTGAGTGGAAGTGGGGTGTTTAGCGATCGCATTGATAGCACCGACCCCTATGACTACTACCAATTCAAATTATTCGGCTCAAGTACTGTCAAGCTCCTGCTTGATGGACTCAGTGCAAACGCAAGTATTCAACTTCTTAACAGTAGTGGAACGATCATTCAAGGCTCATACAACAGCGGCAACAGTGCAGAGTCGATCAGTACAACTCTCAGTGCAGGCACTTACTATGTGCTGGTTTACCAGGCTAGCGGTAATACGACCTATAGCTTGAACCTGTCTGCGACAGCTTCCAGTAGCAATCTGTACTACTTTACGTATTACTACGGTAACGGCGACTCCTACCAAGGCTATGGCTACACGACTGATTCCAGCTACTACAGCGGCAAGTACATCAATGACGCGTCAGCTAATGAAACAGGCAACAAAGGCTACTACTACATCTCCAATCTTTATAGCGGCTACAGCGTCAGTTACAACAATCGAGTCTACGTCAGCAGCTATTACAACAGTGAAACCAGCACTACCTACACCCCATACTCTGGTTTTGGCAGCAGTGGTTTAGGGAGCGAGTACGGCTATCTCACGAACGGCGATAGCAGTACGTACTATGGCGGCAAATACTATGAAGCTGACTTGGGCTATCAGTACTACAGCTTCAAATACAGCTATGGCAGTGGACAGGATTACTACACAGGCTATGGCTACACCGACTACGGCAAGTACACCAGCAGCCAGTACCTCTACGATGCATCCGCCAACGAAACAGGTAACTACGGTTTCTACCAGATCACAGGCATCACGAACTATGCCTCTGGGACGGCTTCGTTGAATAAGGTTTACGTCAGCAGCTACTACAACAGTGAAAACAGCACCAGCTACACCCCTTACTCTGGCTCTGGTAGCAGTGGCTTAGGCAGTGAGTATGGCTATCTCACCAGTGCTCAAACATCCTCCAATGACTATTTTGGGGTCAAGTATTACGAAGCTGATACGCCAAGTATCAATCTGTACTATTTCACGTACTACTATGGTGCTAATAGCGACTACTATCAGGGCTATGGCTACACGACTGATTCCAGCTACTACAGCGGCAAGTACATCAATGACGCGTCAGCTAATGAAACAGGCAACAAAGGCTACTACTACATCTCCAATCTTTATAGCGGCTACAGCGTCAGTTACAACAATCGAGTCTACGTCAGCAGCTATTACAACAGTGAAACCAGCACTACCTACACCCCATACTCTGGTTTTGGCAGCAGTGGTTTAGGGAGCGAGTACGGCTATCTCACGAACGGCGATAGCAGTACGTACTATGGCGGCAAATACTATGAAGCTGACTTGGGCTATCAGTACTACAGCTTCAAATACAGCTATGGCAGTGGACAGGATTACTACACAGGCTATGGCTACACCGACTACGGCAAGTACACCAGCAGCCAGTACCTCTACGATGCATCCGCCAACGAAACAGGTAACTACGGTTTCTACCAGATCACAGGCATCACGAACTATGCCTCTGGGACGGCTTCGTTGAATAAGGTTTACGTCAGCAGCTACTACAACAGTGAAAACAGCACCAGCTACACCCCTTACTCTGGCTCTGGTAGCAGTGGCTTAGGCAGTGAGTATGGCTATCTCACCAGTGCTCAAACATCCTCCAATGACTATTTTGGGGTCAAGTATTACGAAGCCGATGTTTTATCAAGAACTACAGACCCATTGGTGGGCTATAGTGCTGCATCCGGCAATAGCTACATTGATGCACTGCTAAATACAAGATATGCCTATTGGAATACTAGCCAAAATGGAGGAAGTATTACATACAGTTTTTATAGAAGTACAGCGGGTGCTTATGGCGGAACTGAAACAGTTTCTGAAGTAAGCGATGCAATCAAAGCAAATGTCCGACAAATCCTAGCAACACTTGAATCCTTTATTAAGGTCAGCTTTGTTGAAGTAGAGGACACTGCAAGTAGTTGTGGTGTATTGCGGTATATGTTTTCTAATGGCCCGGATTATGCTTATGCTTACTATCCAGCCAGTGGTATTGGTGGTGACGTTCATCTCAGCTCAAGTTATGAGAGTGACTCAAATAACCGATTCTCCGGTGGATATGGAACGCATGGTTATATGTCCTTGATTCATGAGACTTGTCATGCGCTTGGTCTCAAACATCCAGGCAACTACAACGGTTCTGGGACTGGAACAGGCCCATTTTTAGCAGGAGGCGATGATAATACAACCAACTCACTAATGTCGTATAACTTCGCTGGTAATTCTGCAATTACCTTGATGCCATACGATATACAAGCATTGCAGTACCTGTATGGCTCAAAAAGCTATAACTCGGCAGCGACAACTTATTCGTTTAACTCCGTCTATGGCTATACTACAGGCACCCAAGCTTTTGGCAGTACAGCAACTCAGTTAAAACAGACAATTTGGGATAGTGGCGGCTTGGATACGTTTGATTTCTCAATGTTGTCTACTTCCCAGAGCTATCGTTTTGACCTTCGAGAAGGAGGCATTCTAACAACCCAGACAGCTTACAACAGCTATACTTATACCGATCGAGGAGCTGGAGGTTCTTATACAACAACCGCTTTTGGAACCAGGATTGCTCTGGGTACTGTTGTTGAAAACCTGGTGAACTCTAGAAGTAACGATTACATTATTGCTAATAGCGCTAATAATCTTTTTACAGGCTATACGATCGGCACATATGTAGGTAATGACATTTTTGAACTGACTTCAAGCTCTGACGTTGTAGATCTTTCCAGTTACAGTCTTGCGAACCTATCAGTAAGTGTTAATAACAGCGATCTCACGATCGGACTCGGCTCCTATGGTTCTTTACTGATGAAGAACTATTATGGCTCTGATGGCTCAATGAAAGTCTTGATTGGTAGTACTTATTATACTTACAGTAACTATTCGGGCTGGCAAGTAAGTACGGCATCGGCATAGCATTTATCCGTCTAGCCTCTTGTGGTGATCGAGGCTTTAGAGTCGCCTGAAAGATTCGTTTGTCATGGTTACTACCCTTGCTATTCAACTCAATAGAGATGCACGGCAGCAATGGGTCTAGAAAGTGCTGGAAAGTCTTGCGATCGTCCTTTTACCGCCGGCCCTTATCCCTCACGCTTTCTCTGCTCTGCCTTCCACCCAAGCCTGATACCGCTTCGTCTCTGCCAGCATGGGATTGATGCCGAACCAGCCGCCTTGCTGGTCTTGATACTCGAACATGAACATGCTGCGGAGGAGGGTTTGGTACTCGGCTTCACCTCTGGCGCTTTGCTGTTCCACGACCTGGAAGATGAGTGCCCACTCGGTGTCGTCGATCGTCCGTACCAGAGCATCGCGCTGTCCTCGAATGACATGCTCTACCCTAGCGTGCGAGAAGGGTGGATCGCCCTGTTGGACGCAGTGACGCAGCAGGCCGAGTAGATTGCGGACATGTCCACCGCTCACCAAGCAAAGACGATCGAGGGTTTCGACGCTATCACAGACTTCATGAAGGTGGGCAAGGCGTTGAGTCGCCTCGATATGCGGAAAGGCTCTTGCCAAAACCATTTGCCGCAAGAGGGCAATGCCATCCGCATCGTGAGATCCGTCGCGCCGTCGCACAGGCACCATTGGTAGAATTTTGGGCGAGATACCTCCCCCAAACCATTGCTTCAAGATTTCGACTTCGTTGGAAAAGACGAGTGACAGCGGAATGGTGTAGACGACATGGCAATTGAGTTTGGCAAGCTGTTCGCCTCGATCGACAAACAAATACTCTGGCTGCGTCCGTCCGGATGGCAATTGGCGGGCATCCACGCGATCGAGATTGTCAATAATGACGACCAATCCCTGCTTGCCACGTTGCTTGAGTTGCAGGTTCGCCTGTCCCAACAGCTCATCATTCAACGATTGCAAAATACCGTTGGTGCGTGGCTCCATGTATTGCCGAAGCTGGTTTCGCAGGCGAGGGCTGTCTTTGGTGCGAGCCGTAATTTTGCTAATGCCAACGGAAAAGTCAACCTGAGAAATTTCAATCGGGGTTTGCAAAATTTCGCCAATTTCGGCAAATAGATTCGCAAAATATTTGGGTTTGAGCCTGATTTGATCGGCTTCTAATTTCTCGCTGACTTGATGGGCGATCGCAATCAAAATGTCGGTTACATCAACATCTGACATATCCAGGTCTTCTGTAGATACGAAGTAAACAACATAAAACCCCAGTTGTTCGAGTTCATTTTTAAGGCGTAAAAGCTCCGTTGATTTGCCGCAGCCGATGTGTCCTGTAAATAACTGACAGGTGCCCTCGTCAGGGAGCAGGGCGATCGTTCGCTTCAACTCTTGAATAATATTGCTGCCCCGCACGGGTGCAAAATCGATGTAATAATCCCGGTCTTGTGGATTGCTAATGGACAGTGCCCGACTCGGATCACAGGCTTTGAGAAACTCAGATGCATTAATGGGCATATGTAACGGGATATCTCAAGCGATAAAGTAACGTATCGATGTGACGAACTATACAATTGAACCTCTGAGCAATCATTAGGATTTTGCCTGTTACGGCAAACTGGCTCAGGGAAGTGAATCAATGGCACAGCACAATCATAACGAGCATCACGAACAGGGTCATGACGAGCAGCATCACACTCATCATGGCGCATGTGATTCCGAACAGGGCAAGCATTCAACCACTGGTGCCGCCGAAGCCGAGTTCTTGAAAAAACACCCCACTTATCTCTCGCAGCAGTCAAGACGGGCGTTTCTGGCATCGGCTGGAGCAGCGGCGGCAGTGGGTGGCAACTTTGCCGTGAGTTTTCTACGGGGTGACAAAGCCGAGGCAAAATCTGAAACGTTGATGGCAGCAGACATGATTCGAGATGCAAAGAAGATTCACGTCCTCAAAGCCACACCGGAAACCTGCTTTTGGGGATACTTTGACAAAACGCAGCCTCCGGTGATGACCGTCGATCCAGGCGATATTGTTTACATCGAAGCGCTGACGCATCATGCAGGCGATGCACCCGATTTGCTCATGGATGCAGGGGTGAAAGCGGTGTATGACAGAGTGACCGATCGCGGCCCTGGTGTTCACATCATGACAGGGCCGATCGCCGTGCGAGGCGCAGAACCCGGTGACACCCTTATGGTACGCATTCTCAAAACTGAACCCCGTTTGGCATACGGCAGTAACATTGCCGCGCACTGGGGCTATCTCTACGATGCCTTCAAAAAAGAGCGCATCACCATTTACAAGATCGATATGGAAGCCGCGCTAGCCTATCCCGCATTTGCCTACGACTTTAAGGGGCGACCCAAATACGACAAGCCGGGCTTTGTCACGGCTCCCGATGCAGCCTCGCGGGAGAAAATCAAGATGAAGGTGTCGATTCCCCTGCGTCCCCACTTTGGGGTAATGGGTGTCGCTCCCCAGGAAAGTGGACGCATCAACAGCATTCCACCAGGGCCGTTTGGCGGCAATATCGACAACTGGCGCATTGGGGCAGGTGCCACGATGTACTATCCTGTCTTCAATAAAGGGGCAAACTTCTTTGTGGGCGATAGCCACATGGCGCAGGGCGACGCAGAATTGGCAGGCACGGCGATTGAAGCCTCGATGAACTCCTACATTCAAATCTTTGTGCTCAAAGATTTCCCCATCACCAACCCCATTCTGGAAACCGACTCGCACTGGATCACACATGGCTTTAACCAGGACTTGAACAAAGCCATGCGCCAAGCCGCTGACCAGATGCTGGACTTCTTGACGACCAAACGCAAAATGAGCGCCGATGAAGCCTACTCCATGATTTCGGTTGGCGTTGACTTTGGCGTAACGCAGGTGGTGGATATTCGCCAGGGATGCCACGCTGCGGTGCCCAAAAACCTCTTTGTGCCGAGCTAAGACACGAATGCTCAGATCCCCGCTTTCTAGGGTTGCTTGTCACATAATGCAAACCCTTCGCAGAAGGCGGGGATCTTGGCTTTGAGTGCTACACCAGATTGACAAGGAAGCAAGTAGTAAGTATTGAAGATTACAAAATTTATCGATAATCCCTAACGTTTCTCGTCGGAGACTAAAGTGGTGGGTGGCGTTAAGCACACAAAACCTAGCCGATCTTTTTCGCTCAGCTTTCGTCGATCGTGCCGACTCTCCTACTCATTGAGGCCGAAGAAAGGTTGAATATGACTTGTACAACGCGATTGAGTAAAGGGTTAATGGCTTGCGTTTGCATTGCAGCGATCGTTTCGTTAACGAGTTGCAAAGAGGAGAGTAAAAGCCCGCAAACAACAAGTGGAACTACAGGCAGCGCTCAACCTGAAGCGGCCTCCCCAGCAGAGGTTGAGAAAAAGAAGCCTGCACCTGGCACTGGAAATGTGCAGGGGAAAGTCTTGTTCAACAGCAAGCCAGTGGCAAATATTGAAGTGAAGCTGTGCGAAAGCTTTAGCCGTTTTATTGGCGGTTGTAGCGGCAAAACTTACACAGCACGAACCGATAAAAGCGGTGAGTATGTGATTGCAAACGTCAAGCCAAAAGTCTATGAGGCGCTATTAGCGCGTGTTTTTAACACTGATGCTTATGTGTTTGCAACCACAGGCATTGGTGGCCTTAGCTCAAGCAAATATGACGTTGCGGCAGATAAGACCTTATTCACGTCACCAACCAATCTCTTTAAAGGCGATTTGAAATTGCTCAACCCTAAAGCGGGAGCAAAGGTCAGTGCACAAAATTTAGAGCTGAAGTGGGCAGCTTATCCTGATGCTGCGTATTACAAATTCAGTATGTATCCTGAAGATACGAAAGTCACCACTTCTCCCTATATCAACGAGCGTGTTGATGGAACGTCCTTTTCGATCGAAAAACCGCTCGAAAAACGAACCTATCGCTGGCAAGTGAATGCGTACAACAGTGACGATCGCAAATTATCCGAAAGTGATGGTGATATTAAGTTCACCATTAAGTAATGCCATTGCGTTCTACAAGCCAATCTTTTTTAGGTGACGTAAACTTCTGAAAGCGAACATTCGCTCTTTATCCTTTAGTGGACGCTACGCGGTAGGCTCGCGGGGTTTGTCCTGTCCAGCGTTTAAAGGCACGATGAAACGCACTTGGTTCAGAAAACCCCAGCAAGAATGCGACATCATGAATCGGAGTCGTCAGATTGTTTAGATAGCGCTGGGCAAGTTCGCTACGAGTTTCATCCAAAAGCTGTTGGTAGGTTGTGCCCTCAGCATGGAGTTCTCGCTGTAGCTGACGGACGCTCATGGTTAAGCTGTGAGCGATCGCATCAATGGTTGGCAATTCGCCTTTCAGGTGTTGAGCGATCGCTTGCACGGTTTGTTTTGTGTAATCATCCCCGCGATTCAGTGCAGCGAGCATGCCTTCAGCGTGTTGCTCAAACATTGAGAGTAAGGTTGCATTTGCCGATAGTACCGACCATTGCAGGCTGTCAGCCGCAAAAATCATGCGATTGGTTGGCATGGAGAAATGTAGCCCTGTTTGAAAGATGCGATCGTGTTCCGAAGTATCGGTTGGGGATGCATGTTGAAACCAGACGGCGTGGGGACGTAAGGGTTTGCCAGTCAATGTGATGGTTGCGTTCATCAGCGATGCAAACGTGCTTTCGATCGCGTGTTTGGGTGTTTCCATCAGGTAATTTTTAAGATGCTCCACAATCATGCAGTCGCAAAACACAAAGCCTTCTGAAATAGAGACATGAATCTGCGCGCCCTGACTGAAGAGCCGGGTATAGCGCGAAAGCTTTGACAGCACTTCCTCAAAGGTTTGGCAGTTGACCAGCACATAGCCCACGATGCCGAAGGTCGCCACATTAAAAACTTCGCCCAAATGCAAGCCCAGATGCTCGTCGCCTGTAAGCTTGACGGCTTCTCGCCAGAGAGCGCTTTGCAGCGTACCTGTAATTTGCTGATCGGGCAGTTTGAGCAGATCTGGTTCTAACCCAACAGCACCACAGAGACGATCGACTTCAACACCGTATTTAGCCACAGCAAATTGCACAATTCCGCGCGCAATGTAGATGGAGAACGTAGCTTCTTTCATAAATGGGGATAGGTTGTGAAGAACGGCACGATCGGTCAATTTCTTGGCGGCATACGTCAATGCACCACATGGCCGAAATCATATCGTTGAAAGGTAAGCAAACAGCAATGCCTCACAAACTCACAGCATTAAGGCTAGAAGCCGATTGCAGGGCATTGCAACCCTACCTTAAAGGAGTATTCCAATGAAACCGATTTCTGCTCAAACACGGCTCGATGCCTCGGTCACCACTGAAACATCTGAAGTCATCTTGAACCCAGTAACGGGCGATCGCATGACCATTCTGCACTCGTTATATACAAACGGTGGCACCTACGCCAAATTTCGGTTTGATCTCCCTCCCGGAGCCAGCGGCAGCCCTTTGCACTACCACACGCGGATGAGTGAAACCTTTACTGTGCTGGCAGGCAATCTTGAGATGGAAGTGGGGCGCAAGGGAAATCGACGCACCTTACAAGCGGGAGATAGCCTGCATGTGCCACCTGGTATGCACCACAGCTTCCGCAATGCCTCTAATGAATGGGTCACGTTTACCAGCGAAAACCGTCCCGCAGCAGGCTTTGAGCGGTTTATTCGAGGCATGTTTGGCTTAGCCATTGATGGCAAGGTGAACCACGAAGGCATGCCCACCAATTTGCTACATCTGGCGCTGCTCTTGAAGCACGGTGACATTGTGCTCGTTGGTTTGTCGCCCAGACTGCAACGGTTGCTGATAAGTACGTTGGTATACATTGCTCACCTGTTGCGGGTCGATCGCTCACTCCTTCAATACTGGCACGTCAGCGATCGGAGCCATGCCTCATGAAACCTTACAGCGCAGTTTGACACCGGACTATTGATCATCGCGTCGATTTTATGGGGAGGAATCATTGATGCACCGTTTGCAGTTAGTCAGAATAACGGGCCTGTTGGTTATTTTGCTAGTCGTCTTGTTGAACATTCCTTACACGCTGCTGCTGCAAAACTTTGAGTACGATGCGATTCTTCGCAGGCCCGTTGGTTACGTGCTCACGCAGTTTGGTAGTGCTTCAATCTGATGTGGGATTAATAGAGTAGAGGTGATCAGTAACTGGAGGAATACCCTCTGTGTGGTCATGTTAAAGCCCATAAACATGGCACGATGCCCAATGGTCATCAACGTTATCGCTGTCCTGCTTGCCATCAAACCTTTTGTGAATCGTTTGATAGTCTTTACTACCGTCGCCATGTAAGTCCTGAACACATTCGCCAAGTGCTGCAAGCGCATAGCGAAGGCAGTAGTTTACGTGGCATCAGTCGCACGACCAAACATGCTGACAACACTGTCGTCAGCATTGTTCGCGCAGCCAGTCAAAAAGCGCAACTGGTACACAACGGGGAAGTTCAAGCGGTGCAAACGGAGGAAGTGAGTGCTGATGAGATGTGGTCATTCGTCTCAAAAAACAAAAACAATGTTCAACCCAGGACCGAGAGCGCGGAGACTGTTGGATTGGTCTAAGCCTTGCCTGCTGCAGTGGGTTCATGCTGGCTGCCCGTGTGGACAGACACACCGACGCATTGATTGAGCAGTTGGTGATCAACACTGAAGATAAAACAGTATGCAAGCAGTTCAACACGGATGACTGGGGCGGGTATGAACGAGTGTTGCCGCCTGAAATTTGGCATCATATTGGCAAAGATAGAACGCAGCGATTAGAGCGCACCAACGGCATTGTGCGGCAACAAACGGGAAGATGGCATCGACGACAGAACAAATTTGGCAAGGGGTGGAAACAAACGAAAGTCACAACACGGTTAGTGGTGAGTGACTTCAACTGGATTTGGCAGCATAGCCGACTTAAAACCACAGCCGCACAACGGGCAGGATTAACGACTCGATCATGGAATTGGCACGATATTGCTACCTATCCCACATTAATTTGACGCACTACCGTTTGATTCGCACTGCTGAGTTAACCGTAGAGGAATTTGTTGCCAAGTAGCTCGTGGAAAGCAGGCTAACAATTCTGTTGGAGCGGCGAGCATAGTCTTCTCGCTTCGTTTAAACCGTATGTATCGCCGCTTAACAGAACCGTTTTACGGCTCATTCTGGTACAGCCTTCTTATTTCATCTTGTTCTCATCATTGCAAAGGAATCACGGTATCTTCTGCAATGGCATAGGCGATCGCACCTTTTTTCAGATCTACTTCGTAACCGCCTGTGAAAGCTCCAAAAGATGGTAGGACAAGTAGATTTTGCGACTGATCTAAATAGAAACATGGCAAGCGTAAGCTATCCAGTTTCGTTTTGATTCGCACGCAGGGATGGATGTGCCCACAAATATTGAGTATCTTGGGATGGGGGCAGGGTTCGTGGCTGAGCAGTAGACGATCGAGTTGCAAGTCGGTGCAGCAGTGGATGGAAAGCTGACTTAGACGGTTGGCTAAGGCGCGATCGTGATTACCAATGATGAGCTTCACTTCAATGGGTACTGTATCGAGAAACTGTTTCCAACCGTCGTTAACCTCTTGAGTCAAAGACACGCGGGAATGAAATAAATCTCCTAGAATTATCAAGGTCTTTGGCTGTATTTTGAGGCAAAGGGCTTGCAAGCGATCGAGCGAATCTTGATTCACCTGATTGGAAATGGGAATACCTGCGGCTTGAAAGGTTTCAGATTTCCCTAAATGCACATCTGCAACAAGTAAACTTTGCAGACTTTCAATATAAACGGCTTTTTCGGGTAGTAGCTGAAGCTCTGTTCCCAAAAGCGAAAGGTGTGTCATTTCGTTTCCCACTGTTTTTTCAAACGCTCGATGCGAGCTAACAAGCCTTCATTGGATAGACGAGAGCTAAGGCGTTCTACCAGTAGAGGGAAGGCAAAGGGGGATGGACGTTTCATTTCGCGCCAGATAATTGACAAGGTGCGTAGGCGATCGAGGGTTTTAGCAAGCCGTTGTGCTTCTAGCTGCTGATTTAGTACCTCCTGTTCTGCTTGTTTCAGCAAGAGACTATCGGGTTCATATTTTGAAAAAACATCGTATAGAAGGGAAGAACTAACTTGTAGCTGATTCGACGTTTTCTTAGCAGAGGGATAGCCTTGAAAGACCAGTCCTGCGACTTGAGCGATGCCACGAAATTTGCGGCTAGTCAGTTCTGAAATATTGATACTGGCTTTCAACTCATCTTGCAGCGCATCGACATGAAAAAACTGTTCTGAAAACAACTCCTTAAAAGGGTAGCCCGCAGGCGCTAAAATTTCAAACCCATAATCGTTCACTGACACGGTTAAGGTTGTCTTTTGCTGATGGGCAAAGCGGTAGCCCCATAGAAACCCTAACCCTTCATGGACAAAGCGCCCTTCAAAGGGAAAAACATATAAATGCTGACCTTCACGAGTTTTGCAAATTTCCATCAGCAGTTCGTCAGGCGCTGGAAGGGAAGACACTCGTGCTTGTGCAGACAAAATAGGGGCAATACAGCTCAGTTCACGATTCAACGGTTCCTTCTGTTTAACATCATTAATCTCCTTTCTTAAATAGGTGCTTAAGGAATCTGAAATTGTTAGATTGCCGCCCGTCCAGGTTGGGGTAACGGTTGATGTTTTCTTGGTGCCTTTCACATAAACCACCATATCTTTCATCATAAAAAATTCAAGTTGCTTACCCGCGAAGAAAAACACATCTCCTTTTTTAAGTTTGGACGCGAACCCTTCTTCAACTGTGCCAATATCTTTCTGATTCATGTAGCGCACTCGTACTGCTTGATTTGAGGTAATCGTGCCAATACTCATACGATGCATGCGAGCAATTTGCGGGCTGGCAATGACATAGCGATCGCCCTCCAAAACTACCTTTTTATAGTTAGGGTAGGCACTTAAACATTTGCCGCCTTGAACGATAAATTCCAAAATCCAAACAAATTCTTCATCCGTCAACTCAGCGTAGGAAACCGTTTTTCTAATCTCATTGAGCGTGTCTGTCACCGTAAAACCATCACCACACGCCAGCGTGACCAAGTGTTGAATCAGTACATCATAGGGTTTCTGGAGCGATCGACGTGCTTCAATATCGCCTGCTTTCAAGCCATTGCGAAAGGCAGAAATTTCCAGTAACTCTAGCGCATTTGTGGGTAAAAACAGAATTTCGGAAGTGCCTTCTGGGATGTGGGCCGATCGTCCCGCTCGTTGCAACAGTCGAGCGAGATTTTTGGCGCTACCAATTTGCACGACTTGCTCAACTGGTTGAAAATCTACGCCCAAATCCAACGAGGATGTACACACTACCCATTTGATTTCACCCGCTTTTACTCCTGCCTCGATCGCTTCTCGTTCTGCAACCGAGATGGAACCGTGATGGAGCGCGATGCGATCAACATCATCCGGCATGGCGAAGGTGAGTGCTTGATACCATCGTTCTGCTTGCGAACGCGTGTTGGTGAAAATGAGTGTGGATGTATTGATATCTAACGCCGCAACCAGTTCCTCATACATCCTCAAGCCCAAATGTCCCGCCCAGGGAAAGGTATCAACAGATGTGGGCAAAACGCTTTTGATGATGGTTTGGCGGTTCAGGTGCGATCGCACGACAGTAGGTGGCTGGTCTAGACCGATCGCCACCTGTGCCGCTTCTGCCACATTGCCCAATGTTGCCGAAATGGCCCAGGTTTGCAGGTGGGGCTGGAGCGATCGTAGATGAGAGAGGCATAGCTCCGTTTGTGTGCCACGTTTGGAACTCAATAGCTCGTGCCATTCATCCAGAATCACTGCTTGTAAGAATTTGAACCGCGCAGCTTCATCTTTGTAAGAGAGCATCAACGCCAGCGATTCGGGCGTCGTGATGAGAATATCTGGCATATTTTTGAGCTGCCGTGCTTTCTTGGAGGCACTTGTGTCTCCGGTGCGCGACTCGACTCGCAGATTCCAGCCCATTTCCTCGATCGGTCGCCGGATCGCCTGCTCAATATCCCGTGAAAGCGCTCGTAATGGCGTGATATAGAGCAGTTGCAGCCCAATGCCGGGAGTTTCTAGCAGGCGGGCGATCGATCCCATCACCGCTGCATAGGTTTTGCCCGAACCCGTTGGCACTTGGATCAAACCGCTTTTCCCTGCCAAATATGCCTGCCACGCTTCCATCTGAAAGGCTAAGGGTTTCCATCCTTGCTTTTCAAACCAGTGTGTGATGGGTTTTAGACGGCGATCGACCATGCGCTATTTTTGGGATTGGCAACAGCTACTACTTATACCGATTTAAATAATCATCACAACAAATGAATCGTTGCTAGGAGTATGATATTGCCGTGCCATAACAGAATGTGTCACCGTTTTAATCTAATTTGGTATCAGATTTGCCTGGCTTCTCTACTAAAAGAGCGTGTACTGGGTAATCATCTTATTCCTAAGCTATTCTTTGCATTTTCTCAAATTCCTCTCAGCTTGTGATCGCTAAATAGGAACAGTTTTAGTGATTGCACTCGCAGGATATATGAACAAACGAATTGGTTTCGCGATCGTGTTTTTGCTTGCACTGATTGTCTCGATCGCGTCAACGACTGTTTTTGCTGCACCAGGTGGGCTGGCAGAAGCGCAGGCTTTGCTGGCAACAGCCGCCAAGGAGTCCGGTCGCCCGGTCTACTCTGAAGCAACGGCAATCAAGTTTAAGCCCAGTGACAATGTCTATGTGAAGAGTGTCCTGGCGGTAGATTTTACCTACGGCAAGGCAAACGTTACTTTACCGTTATACAAAGGCTTTTCTCCGCAGGGCAAATCTGTCTACTACATCATTACTGAGGCATCTGATTTTGACGTTGCCAAGAAGTTGGGCATCAACTTTGCGCCCAAAATGAAGAAGGCGATCGGCTCTGCTGGTGTACAAAGCGTGACGATGAGCAACGGCTTGATCAAATTCAAGGGTAATGTCGATTTCTCACCACAATACCAGGTCGAGCCAGGTTCGCCGAATCCATTTCCGCCTAAAGTGGCAAAACCAGGTGCCATTGGCGATGCACAATGGTCTTCGATGGTGGTGATGCCAAGTCGCGTGGTACTCAATGTGCAAATGGTACACAACGATTCGGGTAGCCACGATCGCCTGGTTGCACTCGATCTGAAACAGCGGACAGTAACGATGTCGATCTTGGATGGTTTTCAGGGTGGAAAGCAATACTTCTATCATCTTGTGACGGATGTTTCAGCAGAAGTGCCATCGGTACTGGAGAAAGGTGTCTTTACGCCTCGGCTTGCCAAAGTTCCTGAAATGGGCAAATCAACGCCCTCCGATCGCTCTGCTTTATTGGGCTTCTCTCCCGTCCTGAATGGCATTACTGACACGGCCACTGGGCAGTTTCAGGGTTTTGAGGCTTCCCTGGCAAACGGTGGCATTGACCCAATCAATGTATTCCCCATCCCTCCATCAAATGACGATCGCTCTGCTACCAATAACTACAGCCCCTTATGGGATGCCCATGTGAACATGTGGACAGATGCAGCCATTAAAGCAGGAAAAGTCAGACGCATCACCTCCTTTGAGGATCTCAAAGGATTAGTGGAAGCAGGGTTGGTGACTAGCGCTTACATCAACCCCGAAGGCGCTGGTAATCCCTGGTTGTTTGGGCTTCGACCAACTCGAGCTGTGATCAACTGCCCTGTCATTGCACATCCGGTGCTTTCAGAATAGCCTCAGTCTCTTTCTAAGTTCTAGGCGTGGACAAAGTGAATGTCATCCTTTCTCCATGCCTGGAGGACTAAATCGGTAGCCCCCTTACAACTATTTTCATTTGCATCCACTGCACCCGATACCCGATCCCCCACACCCGCCTTGGTCAAACTGTGGCTAACTCGATTGAGAACCGCTGTATCTGGCAGAAACCTGAAGGGTTGCTACAACTTATCTTCCAACAAAGCGAATGCTGCTTGAATCGTATCGGCTTCTTTAACGGGTTTATCTTTACGCCAGCGGAGAATTCTGGGGAAGCGGACGGAGATGCCGGATTTGTGGCGAGTGGATTCGGCGATGCCTTCAAAGCCGATTTCAAAGACGTGAATGGGTTCGACCGATCGCACGGGACCAAATTTTTCCACCGTATGACGACGAATCCATCGATCGAGTTCATCAATTTCTTTATTATCCAACCCAGAATAGGCTTTGGCAAAGGGCGTTAGGGCATCACCATTCCACAAAGCAAAGGTGTAATCGGTAAACAGATTGGCGCGTTTGCCCGTACCTGCTTGAGCATAAATCAACACGGCATCTAAGGTCATCGGCTCCAGCTTATATTTCCACCAGAAGCCACGCTTGCGACCGACCAAATAGGGACTGTCGATCGCTTTTACAATCAGCCCTTCCGCGCCTTGCTCCCGTGCTCGATCGCGCAATGCTTTTAATTCATCAAACGATTGAAACGGCATAGCTCCGGATAGACTTAACCATTGTGGATCAGCCGTTTTCAGTAGTTCGATCAGGCGTTGGCGACGATCGCGCAAGGGGTGCGATCGGATATCCTGTCCCTCATCTTCCAGTAAATCGTAGGCAATGAAGTGAGCAGGATTTTCATCAATGACTTTTTGCGTGACACGCTTGCGTCCCAGACGTTTTTGGAGATGGCTGAAGTTTTGAGGACGATCGTCATTCCAGCAAAGAATTTCACCATCCAGCACAATGCCCTCTGGCAACTGTTGAAATGGAGCCACAAACTCTGGAAATTGCTGTGTAATGAGATCTTCACCACGCGACCAGATGGCAAATTGATCGGGACGACGAATAATTTGAGCGCGAATGCCATCCCACTTCCATTCCGCCTGCCAACTGGTTAATTCGGCCTCTTGCAACCGCGCATCCTCAAAGGAGGAGGCTAAGAAGAAGGGATACGGCCCCGTTAGAATCTGTGATCCATCAGTAGCACTTTCCTCGGTGATGAGTGCATCATAAAACTCAACCGTGGGTGAAAAATCGCCCATGAGACGGTGAGCTAGCACAGCTTCAGAAAGATTAAACTCTGCTGCCAACGCTTTAATGACCAGCTTCTCCGAAACGCCGACTCGAAAAGCTCCCGTCAGCACTTTGTTTAAGATAAAAACTTCAAACTCAGTCAAAGACGACCACCAGGAAACAATTAAATCCCGCAATGCTTCCTCCGATTCCATCGTCTTAACGGTGGGAATGATGGTTTCCATCCAGATATGGAGTGGAATGGGTGACGCGGTTTTTGCCTCAAAAGGGGTGTCTCGTAGCAGGAGCGCGATCGCCTCTGCTGTATCGCCTACCTGCGCGTAGCAATCTTCAAACAACCATTCGGGAATGTCTGAGATTTGCAAAAACACATCGCGCAACACTCTGGATGTAATCAACCGTTTGCGCGTCTTGCTAAGCAGGAGGTAGAGTGCCCAGACGGCATTGGCGGGTTCTTCGTCACGAAAATAGCGCTGTAAGGCTTTAACTTTCTCATTCGTAGAAGTGGTTGCATCCACCTGTTGAAAAAGCTGGGTGAACCGTTTCATTCAATATCCCCTTCGCCCTCAAACAAGGTTTTTAGAGGCAAGGCATTGAGCGCAAAAGTTTCACGAAGATAGCGTGATACCACCTCTGTTTGCCCATGCGTGACGTAGATGGTTTCTGCCTGCGTTTGCCGCACCGTTTGAATTAACCCTTGCCAATCCGCATGATCCGACAAAACGAATCCCCGCTCGTATCCCCGCCGCCGACGGGCACCGCGTACCGCCATCCAACCGGATGCAAAGGCCGTTTGAGGATGGGAAAAGCGTTTCATCCAAGTCGATCGATGAGCCGACGGTGGAGCCAACACCAGATCGCCTGTAAATTTGTAGCCACGAGGCATTTCAGATACGGGAATGGTTTCAACCATCTTCACACCTACCTGACGATAAATTTCCGTCAGTACGTGTACGGCACCATGCACATACACAGGCTTGTCGGTGAACTTGCAAAGCTCACTCAACACCCGTTGCGCTTTACCAAAGGCATAACAGAACAAGATGGATGGACGCTCTGGATCACTCTCCCACCACTGATAGATTTCACGACAGGTGGCTTCACCAGTAGCCCAACGGTAAATGGGTAAGCCAAAGGTAGCTTCTGTGATGAATGTGTTGCAGGGCACAACCTCAAAGGATTCGCACGTCGGATCATAGCCGCGCTTGTAGTCACCTGAAACAACCCACACATCATTGCCACACTCGACGCGAATCTGTGCAGAACCGAGGACATGTCCGGCTGGATGGAAAGATACCCAGGTCTTGCCGAGCTTGACGCGTTGCCCATACTCGACTCCTTGCAGATTGGCGTTGATACCCAACCGCTTTTGCAAAATGCCTTCGGAGATTTTGGTGGCAATGTAGTGCTGCGAACCAGAACGCGCATGATCGGAATGGGCGTGGGTGATTAGCGCACGATCGACGGGTTTCCAGGGGTCGATAAAGAAACCCCCTTGTTCGCAGTAAAGACCTTCAGGCAGTACGGTAATGAGCGTCATACCCGTATTGTGTTGGAAAAACGGTGAGGGAACAAGGTGTGTCGATGGAGTTGGGTAGTCATACCAGCTTAAATTGAAAATGCGACACATTCCGTAGAGGCGCAGCATTGCCGTACCTCTACCCGACTAAATCGAATCAAGCTCTTTTAATTAGCTCCTAGTCGGGAAGCGCCAAGCCTGTGCGAGGATCGCGGATATATAAGCCCAGCGTCAGTGTTTCCAAAACATTGTCCCAAACGGGTGTGAGGCGATCGGCTTGGTCTGTCCAGTAATCGAAGGTGATCAGACATTGCACGTTTGACCCCAAGCCAATACAAATCCGTGAAAAGGCTTCCCGATTTTCGTCTGGATCAATAAATTTGATTTCTGCCCAGACAATGCGTGCTGTTTGACGTTTGACGGTAAATACATCACTGGTTTCGATCGCGTTGCGTTGATCATCGGCCACAATCTTTTTCAACGTTGCTTTGAGGGGAAATAAATCCCAATCGCCTTCAGGCAAACGGTTGAAAGACACTTCCAAACGGCAATCATCGTTCGGTGGTTTGCGATCGGTAAACTTAAACGACTTCTCATCCGGTTCAAACACCCAATCGCCCGGCACATCAAAACGCACGGCTCCCCGACCAGCAACAAACACCTTGCAACCAGGTTTGGCTTGCCAGCGGTGATCGTCCTTCAGCTCAAGGGTTTCTTTGATCCACTCAGGCTTACTTTTCTTTTGCTTTGCCATAGGATATGGTGCGATCGTGGGTAGAAAGCGATCAACCCTAGTGTAACGGCGATCGTGGGTAAGGGCGATCGTGAAACAGTAAGCATTGAAGACGCTTATGCCTGACTGACAAAAGTCTTGAAAAGCTGATAGCTTCATTGCTCACCCACCCGTGATTAAAATCCGAGCTAATGGTGTGAAAACCCGTTAAAACGGGTTACAAGTCGCTTGCAGTACTCTTGAGAGGCCTTCCTGACCTTAGCCGCGCTCACGTTCCAACACAAGCGCTCGGACACCTCGGCAACGCTGGCGGTCGAGGCTGGATGTGGCACAGTTGGCTTGCAGTCATTCCGACGCCTGGAAACGCAGAGGTGATGGGACTGGCTGGACAACGGGTGTGGCGACGCACTGCGGTCAAAGCGGGAACGGAAACCCGGACACAACGTGCAGCGCGCTAGCGAGAAGCCGAAGGTTGGGCAGAACGGCTCGAAGCGATAGGACGTGCGTCAAAGGGCGACCGGGGCCGTGCGGTGTTTTCGTCTCTGCGCTAGGCAAAAGCCAAGACCGCGCTTCCGATGCCTGCTGGCTCAAACCACGCTAAAACTGCGAGGACGCGATGGACAGCCGCAACAGACGGTTGCCCTGACAGGTTGCCTGGTTTGCACTGTCTGTGCGGCCTCTGGTGCCTGGCAGTGAGCGACACGAAGCAGCGCCGTCGGGTTGGTGCATGCGCGTGTGGCAAGGGACAAAGCGAGCCCAAGCGTTGGCATGGGTGTTGTTTACCACCATTGCACTCAGCGATGCAACCGAGGCCCTGATGCACGTGGAGTGGTACGCAGACGTTGGGTGTTTGAGGCGTCTCACAACTGTCTCAAGCGTGGCTGTGCCATGAACGCCGCCCATTGACCACGGCTGACGGCTTGGTGCGATTGTTAGGCTTGCTCGCCATTGGGGCAGTGCGACTGCCGCCACTGCGAACCTTCGCGCGAACCCACCCAGAAACACCCACACCCGACGCGATGCCTGACGCGATGATTCCGGTCTTAACGGCGCGTCAGGCATTGCCGCACCCACCCCAAACACTCGGCGAATTTTGGCGGTCTTTGGCGCAATAGGTGGCGCGATTGGGCGTAGAGGCGATGGCAACCCAGGTGGGCAAACTTTGTGGCGCGGCTGGTGCCGTCTCCAAGAGCGCTGCTGGGGCGCCTCGCTCGCAGGCAGGCTGAGGTAAAAAATCTGGGTAATGACAAGCCTAATAAACAGAGGCTGGCATCCTTGCTGAAAGTCATATGTATGAGTCATTGATGACAGCCCCTAGCAACGCCTTTCTACCGTCTGCATCATGACGACGGGTGGCACTCCGGTTTAAGATTACTGGGCTTACGCAACTACATAAGTGATGTCTCCCGAAAAGCCTTCCCCTCCGCCATCTCAGCGCTTGCCTTTCCTCCTTCACCATCTCAACAGTTTAGTGCAACGAAACCCTCTGACGCTCTCTCGCTGGGTGCTGCGCTGGCTTGTTGTCGGTGTTGTGTGCGGTCTCTTCGCTGGTGTGTATTGGAATCTTTTAGAGTGGTTAACGCATGGCTTGCGGCACTTTGAAGGAGCGAGTCTGCTGGTTGTGATGCCGTTAGCAGGGTTGCTCGTTGGTCTGGTGATTCATGGCTTGGGCAACCCTGGTGAGATCGCGCTGATTGTCGATAACATTCACTTTCAAGGTGGGCGGCTGGATGCCAGCAAAAATCTATCCATGCTGCTGAGTTCGCTGCTGAGCATTGCGGCAGGCGGCAGTGCTGGCCCGGAAGCACCCCTGGTACAAGTCACTGGCTCTTTTGGCACCTGGGCCGCCGATCGCCTCAAACTTCAAGGCGAAGATTTGCGATCGCTCAGTTTGGCTGGCATGGCAGCAGGGTTCACGGCCCTCTTTGGCGCTCCCTTGGGTGGGGCGATCTTTGCGCTAGAAATTCTGCATCATCAGCACATTCTTGAATACTACGAAGCGCTGATGCCTGCGATCGTGGCAAGCTGTGCCAGCTATCTGGTGTTCGCCCTCATCACTCATCTGGGCATTGCGCCAACCTGGAGTTTTCCCCAATACCACATCAATAATGTTGATGACTTTGTGCTGGCGCTGCTTTATGGCGCGATCGGAGCGGCATTAGGATGGCTGTTTATCACCCTGTTCCGGCTGTGCGATCGCCTCTTTAGCCGTATTCCTGGCCCTGTATATGTTCAAACAACGCTTGCAGGCTTGGGGCTGGGCATGATGGCCTGGGTCTTTCCGTTGACGCGCTACTTTGGGCACGAAGAGTTAAATCAGGTGATCAACGCAGATACCGCTGCCTGGGCATTGCTGGCCTTAGCAGCGGCAAAAATGGCAACAATCAGCCTCACGGTGACAGGTGGGTGGCGCGGTGGCTTCATTATTCCACTCTTTTTCACGGGAGCTTGTGTCGGCAAGGCGATCGCGCTCATCATTCCTGGCACTCATCCAGCCTTAGCCATGCTTTGTACAATGGCAGCCCTGAATGCGTCTGTAACTCGCACACCCGTCAGTACCACGCTCCTGCTAGCAAAATTAGCTGAAGTCAGTCCGTTTACGCCCATTCTATTTGCCAGCCTCATTGGCTTTTTCCTGGCTCCTAAAAGTCCATTGATTCGATCGCAGCTCAAGGCTCAGTCTCATCCCGTTGTGGAATAGTGGATTAGAACTTTACGCATGGGTCTCTCAAGTTCTGTACGTTTGACTGTACGCCATGACTGCAACTGGTTTAGAGGCGCTTTAGAGACCGCGATGTAATTTGAGTCACAGAAAAAGGTGGCTTCAGTCACGCGATCGTGCTGCAAAGATCACCAATCAGGGGAGCTTACCATCACCTGCTCAGGGTTGGAAAAGCCTGATATTACTTCTATCGCAAGCCCCCGAACTACTATGTCAGCTCAATTCACATCATCAGCTTCCACCACCACATTCTCTACGGTCTTCTCGCGTCAGACTGTTTTCTCGCGTCAGATTGAGAAATGGCTCACAGGCATTGCCCTCACCTGTGCCCTCAGTTTGGCGATGCAAGGATTGTCTCATGCGCCTGCTCACGGTGCGTCTGTCCACGGTGATGAAGCACCTGTTGCTCAACCGTCAGCCACTAAGGATGCAGTGAAGGGTGCGATCGGCGCGCTGCCAGACGGTGACTATCTGTACGGACAGGCTCCCAAAGCAGGACAACTGGGTGCCACGTACCTGGTTTTTGAAGTCAAAAAAGGTCATGTCACAGGCGCGTTTTACATGCCTCGCTCATCGTTCGACTGCGTACATGGTGCTTTCCAGACACAACAATTGGCTCTAACGGTGATCAATAGCTACGAGCAAGCAAGCTATCCCTACACTGTCGCGCTGCAAGGTGGTGGTGCTTCTGCTTCTTCTGTTCAACCAGATGTTGCCCGGATCGGCCTAGAAGGGTACTACCCCATCAAGCAACTCAGTGCCACCGATCAACGCATCCTTTCCACCTGCAAAGCCAGCCACCATAGTAGTTTGTAATTTGCCCATACTTCACGGTTTGATGGTGCTTGCAGGCAGCGTGATGTCTAAACTGCGCCAGAGGTACCAGGATGCGATCGTCCGGTAGGGGTGCCACGGGTTGCCAATGCGCTCCACCGTTTTCTTATCCGGCAACTCCGCTAACCCATAGGCACGACGAATGCCAGAGCGAATGCCGAGATCATATACAGGCAGCACATCCCAGCGATGGAGCCGAAAGATGAGCAGCATTTGCACCGTCCAGCGTCCCACTCCTTTGATCGGGAGCAGCGTTTGCACGATCGCTTCATCGTCCATTGCCTCTAGCTCTGACATTGTGGGCAGTCCGTCCAGCGTTTTCTGAGCCAGATCTTTCAGGTAGACAATCTTGGGGCGGGAAATGCCTGCACTGCGTAGGTCGTCATCTGGTGTATTGAGCAGATCAATCGCCATTGGAAAGGCACGGTCGGGATACAGCGCCAGAAAGCGACGATGAATGGCAGCAGCAGCTTTCCCTGACAATTGCTGATAGAGGATGGATTCGCACAAGCAGTAGAGCAAATCGCCCTTCTGCCGTCCCAAATTTAACGTGCAAGCACCGACCTGTTCAATCAGGGTTGCCAGAATGGGATCGGACTGCTTGAGTGCGGCGATCGCGATCGTGTAGTCATACGCGGTTTCTGGCAGAGCGCTACTGTTCATTGGGCTTACAATTTGCTGATAATGCGCTGCACAATTTCAACGCCCGTCCATGCTTGCCAGCCGAACAGCCCTACAAGCACCACATTCAAAGCAATGTGAGTATAGCGTGCCCAATCCGCACCTTTCTGCATAAACGGTGAAAGCGATGCTGAGACGGCAATGATGCCCGTCATACCCAGCCCTGCCAGCAGATGAGACCCAACAAACAGCTTGCCATTGTTGAGGTAAGTGACCGCCATACCGCCGATCGACCCTACCACCATCAACGCCAGCACGAGCGAGCCAATCTGAAAGTGCTTGACGTTATATTTGCCCTGGATCAGCGCTTTCTTCTCTTCACCCTCAGCCGATCGCACGCGGCGCACTTTGAGACCGAGGTACAGAGCATAAACGGTCAGCGCAAACAAAACCCACATCAGGGCGGGGTGAAAGAATTGGCTCCAGACGATGATAGGTTCGGGGGTTGCAGAGTTCATAAGCTAGAAGGATCGAGATACTTCATAAAAGTTAGCATGAAGTTAGGGAGTCAGAACTCCTCACCCCTTACCCCTCACATCTACTAGTGCAAAAAGTGCCGCACG
Source organism: Stenomitos rutilans (assembly GCF_059505485.1). Taxonomy (NCBI): domain Bacteria; kingdom Bacillati; phylum Cyanobacteriota; class Cyanophyceae; order Leptolyngbyales; family Leptolyngbyaceae; genus Stenomitos; species Stenomitos rutilans. The sequence goes on along the minus strand of NZ_JCACKR010000061.1, from coordinate 8,002 downwards.
CCTGTTAGTATCATCACCAGCCCCAACTCATTAGCGGCATTGATGGAATCCTGGTCACGAAGGCTGCCACCGGGTTGAACGATCGCGCCAATTCCAGCCGCTGCTGCTGTGCGTACCGAGTCGTCAAAGGGAAAGAAGCCATCGCTGGCGAGGACGGCCCCTTGTGCTTTGTCGCCTGCTTGCTCCAGGGCGATTTTGACGGAACCCACACGATTCATTTGCCCTGCTCCGACTCCGATCGTGGCGCGATCGCGTGTCACCACAATGGCATTTGATTTCACATGCTTGCAAAGCTTCCAGGCAAAGAGCAGTTCTTCTAGCTGTGCGTCGATAGGCTGCTTTTCCGTGACAATGTTCCACTGATTGGGATTAACGGAGAGATCATCCGCTGTTTGGGCGAGAAAGCCGCCTGCGATCGCCTTCACCGTCTCTTTCGGACCACTGCTTAAATCTGGTAGCACCAATACTCTCAAGTTTTTCTTGGCGCTGAGGATCGCTTCTGCTTCCGGTTCACAGCCTGGAGCAACCACGCATTCCAGAAAGGTTTGGGTCATCGCAGTAGCAGTATCAGCATCAATGGGACGATTTAACGCCACAATGCCACCAAACGCTGAAGTCGAGTCGGCATCAAAGGCTTTTTGGTATGCTTCTGCCAGCGTTTGCCCCAGGGCGGCACCACAAGGATTCGTGTGCTTGACGATCGCCGCCACCGGATCGCTCTGTGGATCTGCAAATTCCGCAATAATCTGCCGCGCACCCTCCAAATCAACCAGATTGTTGTAGCTCAGTTCCTTACCCTGAAGCTGCGTCGCCGCCGTCCACCCCGTTGCGCTTGTCCCGGTTTGATACCACGCCGCTGGCTGATGCGGATTCTCACCATACCGCAACGCCTGCACCTGTTGGCCCGTAAGTTCATATGTCTCAGGCAGCGTTTCTCCTGACTCCTGCTTTCTGACTCCTGACTCCTGCTTTTCTAAATACGCCGCGATCGCTCGATCGTACCCCCCCGTATGCTGAAACGCTTGCAATGCTGCCGCTTGCCGAAACGCGGATGAAACCTCACCGTTGGTCTCGCGCAACTCTTTCAAGTAGCCATCATATTGATTGGGACTGCACAAAATCGTGACGTGAGCATGGTTCTTGGCAGCAGCACGAATCATGGCAGGGCCACCGATGTCGATTTGCTCGATCGCCTCTGCAAACGACACGTTCGGCTTCACAATAGTTTGCTTAAAGGGGTAAAGATTCACGACTACGAGATCGATCGGGCGGATCTGCTGGGCTTCTAAATCGGCTAGATCTTGCGGCTCATCACGTCGCGCCAAAATGCCCCCATGAATGCGAGGATGCAGGGTTTTTACACGTCCTCCTAAGATTTCGGGCGATCCGGTGTAATCCGAGACTTTCGTAACGGGGAGACCTGCCTCTTTCAACGACTGAGCCGTACCACCGCTGCTAATGATGTCAAAGCCAAATTCTTCCACCAGGCTGCGTGCTAGCTCAATCAGCCCCGATTTATTCGATACGCTCAGCAGTGCTAATCGTGGCATGCGACTCAACTCCTGTAAACCCCTAAATTAGTGTACCGGACGATGTGCTGGAGGACTGAAGGCAGCGTGTTCCTTAAGGCGCGATGCGTCTCAAAGCCTCGATTTTTGGGAAGGGCAGCAAGTCATAACGCAAATTGCACCACGAAGCTGGGGATCTAGGCTTCGGGATCTCTGCTTCGACTCACGCTACGATGGGCGTTGCAGCATCTAAAGAATAGACTCATGGCTTTGCAAGCGATTACGATTCCACCTGCTACAGGTAACCCGCCCCAGGGTTTGATTGTCATTCTGCATGGCTGGGGCGCTAGCGCGCAGGATGTCTTATCTCTCGCCTCGTTGATTGACTTGCCAAATGACCAGTTGGTCTTTCCCGATGCGCCGTTTGCTCATCCCTATGCAGCGGGTGGGCGAATGTGGTACGACTTTCCCAGCCATTTCAGCTTTCAGAGTACACCTGAGTTTCGCGTTGGCGAAGCCTCTCCGATGGAGAATCGCGAGGATCTTTCTACCAGCCGTCAGCGCTTGACCGACTTTCTCAAGGCTTTGGAGGCTTCGACGGGGGTACCGCTCTCTCAAACGATTCTCGGAGGCTTTTCTCAAGGTGGAGCGATGACGCTTGATGTGGGTTTAGGCTTACCCCTCGCAGGTTTGATGGTGCTGAGCGGCTACCTTCATGCGCCGATCGCTCCTCCACAAAACCCGATTCCACCCGTGTTGATGGTGCACGGCACGCAAGATCTGGTGGTGCCCCTTGCGGCTGCTCAACAGGCACGTTCCAGCTTGGAACGTCTGGGTGCAAAGGTGCAGTATCAGGAATTTGAGATGGGCCACGAGATTCCACTGATTGTGTTGAAAAAAATACAAAGTTTTGTTGAAGAGTTGTTGCCTGATAATAAGTAACCTGCTAAGTCGTGGCTGGATTGAATCGGGTGGAGTAAGATTTAGTACGGGCTTATGCTGAGAAACCAGGCAACTGAACTCAAGCATTTCAAGAAGAGAGGTGGTAATGATGGCGACTCTAAGCGTTGAGCAGTTGAGTGTTGAGCAGTTGGATGTAACCCGATTCACCACAGCCGATGTCGCTGAACTAGCGGTTCGTCTGGAGAAAGACGATTACATCAATGCCTTTGCAGGGCTAAACGATTGGCACCTGCTGCGGACGATCGCCTTCCAACGCCCAGAATTGGTTGAGCCTTACCTCTATCTACTGGATATGGAAGCTTATGACGAAGCCTAAAAGCAGGAACAATTGAACGTTACAGCCGGGTTAGACTCGGTAAGCCACAGCTTCATCAATCTGAGTGTGGAGTGTGGCAAATGCAAAGGAAAACCGCTGTAAAACGGCAAAATTAAAGAGGTAGCCTACTAGTTAGCTAACAAATTTGTCCGTTTAACGTTCTCTTTCCATGCAGGGCAAACGCGTTCTTTTTGGCATCAGTGGTGGCATTGCAGCGTACAAAATTTGCGAGGTCATTTCGACGTTAGCGAAGCAGGGCTGTGAGGTACGAGCGATTCTAACGCAAGCAGCGCAGGCATTTATCACACCTCTGACCGTTGCAACGCTCTGCCGTCATGCCGCTTATACCGATGATGTGTTTTGGCAAGCAACCCACGATCGCCCATTGCACATTGAGCTTGGTGAATGGGCAGATTTGCTGGTGCTTGCGCCGCTAACTGCAAACACGCTGGCAAAGTTAGCCTATGGCATGGCGGATAATTTGCTGACCAATACCGTGCTGGCTTCCACTTGCCCGGTATTGCTTGCGCCTGCTATGAATACCGACATGTGGGAGCAGCACCCCGTACAGCAAAACTGGCAGGCTGTGCAGGCAAACCCCCGGATGCATTCACTGGCTCCAGGTGCAGGCATCTTGGCGTGCGATCGTGTCGGTGCCGGACGCATGGCAGAACCAGCTGTTATCCTGGCATCGATTGAATCGCTTTTGCAGACTAACGGACAGCGCGATCTGGTTGGCAAGCGTATCTTGATTAGCGCTGGTGGCACCCGCGAGTTTCTTGATCCCGTTCGTTTTTTGGGCAATCCGTCCACAGGAAAAATGGGTGTTGCGTTGGCGCAGGCAGCGCTGCATCGTGGGGCACTGGTAACGCTCGTTCACACAGCAGATGTGTCGATCACCACGGTACTAGGCGTGCGATCGTTCGCTGTTACCAGTGCAGCAGACATGCAGCAAGCGCTATTTGCTAGTTTCCCAGAAGCCGACTGGACGATTATGGCGGCTGCGATTGCGGATGTAAAACCTGCGAGCTATAGCTCGGAGAAGTTGCCCAAGCGCTCGTTGCCTTCTTCACTGGCTTTAGAACCCGTGCTCGATATAGTGGCTGCGCTCGCTGATCTTAAGCAACCCCACCAGAAATTAATTGGTTTTGCGGCGCAGAGCGGTGATATTGTGACACCCGCACTAGAGAAATTGAAGCGAAAGAACCTGGACGCGATCGCGGCTAACCCCATTGACCAACCAGACAGTGGCTTTGGCAGCGATTTTAATCAGGCGGTTTTACTGGATGCTCAAGGACGTAAGCAAGTCGTTGCACTATGCAGTAAACTGCACATGGCCCATCAGCTACTTGATTTTATTCACACGCTCTAGATGAGATGGCATGCTCAAAGGTTTTAGCTTCAGCGCAGACAGCGCTTTGGCGTTTGAAAATTCAGTAGGCAACTGAGTGAGACGCACGCTTAAAGGTAGAAGGTTGGGTAGGCTGGCTGACCGCGATCGCCTTCCAAGACAGCTTTACCACCTTCAAGCGGCTGCATATTAGCTTGAGGCGATCGATGGGAGTCAGCCCAATGGTTTTGAGTGTGTGTTGTGTTGCGTCGTTCGTCGGTTTCTAGGAGAGCTGCTTCTTCAGCCAAAACGTAGAGGTAAGCAAGGTTTTCCATAATCACCAGGGGCTTGATAGTGCAAAGTTGGGAACGTGCAAATTGAGGCGTTGCGTGCCGATGTAGAGTCCAACAGATTTAGCCACCCTGATTACAGCCCTAATGTACCAGTTGATCAATAGGCTCACTTGCGGCTGTATGAAACTCCTGACTAATGGTTGCGTTGGTCAGTTCCGCGTTGCAGTGAATCTATGTCTGCTGGTAGAGCAGTTGTTGGGTAAAACAAATCAGTTGGCACCGATCAATTGATGTGGCGATCGGCTGGTAGAGCAGTGGATAGGATGCACCATCGCGTAGGCAGATTGGCTTTAAGTCAAAAAGCACCGCGTGACCCTTTTGACCCAGCAGTTTTTTGATCTAGAAAGTCATCTACCTCTTCATCATTCATCATGCAAGACGAATGGTCATCACACAAACTAGGTAATAATTTTGTTCACAAAAATTTAAGAGGAGCCAAGACAGAAACGCATGGCAAATCAGCAGCAGAAGAAGCCAGAAGGCAGCAGCGGCCTAACCAACTCCTGCCCTGTGCCTTCTGCCCTCTGCCCTCTTTGCTGCTAACAACCAAAAACTTTTCTGGTATGCCCGTTTCTGATGTGCCGAAAGGCTTTAGGACTTTACAACCAAAAACTTCTTTTGCCTCCTGCCTTCTACTTAAACAACGCGATACTGGCTGGTCAGTTTATTCAACTGTTGTACTAGCAGGCTCAGGAATAAGCCCACGTCCGTTACAACTCCAATAGACTCAACCGAGCCACGATCGCTCAGTTTTGTCACCACAGCCGGGTTGATATCGACGCAGACCATCTTCACGCCAGCAGGGGTCATGTTGCCCACGCCGATCGAGTGCAGCATGGACGACAGCATCAGAATCAGGTCTGCTCCCTGAATTAACCGGGCGTAATCTTCCTGCGCTTTAATCAAATGCATTTGCGTATCGGGAAGTGGCCCGTCATCTCGAATGGAGCCAGCTAGCGAGAAAGGCACGTTGCGGCGCACACACTCGTAAAAAATGCCGCTGGGAATCACACCCTGCTCCACAGCTTTGGCGATACTGCCGTAGCGACGAATGGTGTTGATAACCTTCAAGTGATGCCGATGCCCGCCGCGTACCGAGACGCCTCGCTGCATATCTACACCCAGAGAAGTCCCCATCATGGCTTGCTCAATGTCGTGTACCGCGATCGCGTTGCCGCCCAGCAATGCCTGCACGTAGCCTTCTCGCACCAAATGCGCGAGATGCTCACCCCCACCTGTATGGATGACAACCGGGCCTGCACTGACGACGACCTTGCCACCCTGATCGCGGATCTGGCGCAGTTCCCACGCAATTTGCTCGACGACCAGTTCCACCCGACGTTCACTGGAAACGCCAGCCCCCATGAAGCTAAATTCCTGAGTGTTGCGCTGTTCGCGCGATTCAGTTTTACGGATAGTGCGAATGCCTTCGACCCCTACAACCACGCGATCGCCCACCTGCAAATCGCGCAACAGGCTGCAATAGGCATCCAGTCCATTCGGGGTTTCACGCACGACGATCGCAGCATCCATCCGTTGTCCGCGCACTTTAATCCACTCGCACTGCACCCGTACTTCAGTGGGATAAATGGTTGTGACGTAGAAATCATCGGGCGATACGCCTGCCTGCGTCACCGTTTCAAGAATGCTGTCGCACACATCCTGGGGTGGTGGCAGTGCGCCCAAATCGATGAGTTGGGTCATCAACGTTTCCATCACATCATGGGATGGTGCCGTGACTTTGACTTCAGCCGATGAGGTGCTCTGGCGCTGTTCACCCAGGTTGAAATTCAGCACCTGGAAGCTACCGCCCCCATCTACGATTAGATCCAACGCCTGGTTGATTAGACCTGCATCGAGCAGATGTCCATCCATGCGCACCACCCGACTTTCCACCGTCGCGCTGGCATGAACATCTACCTGCACGGGTTCGGTCACCCGCAAGGTCAGGCATTTTGCTGCGCCACCTGCTTTCAGAAATTCCGTCAGAGGTGTTTCAATGACCTGAAAACCAGCCGCATCAAGGCGCTGTTTCAGCTTGTTGCTGGCCTTATTGAGGACGATCGTGCGATCGATATTGACGGCATTACAGGAAAAGTTGACCGCATCCTCTTCGCCGATCGCAATCCGTTTCGCCTCTGGAACGCGCATTTCAATCAAGCGATTGGAATATGCATCAAAAGCGGGCGCGTAGTACAGCAAGTAGCCGTCGGTTAAGGGGCAGAAGCAGGTGTCGAGGTGATAGAACCGCTCATCCATCAACCGCAGCGACAGCACTTCAATATCCAGCCAGCGTGCCAGGTAAGGGTGAGAATCCAGTTCCGATCGAAAGCCGTACCCCGCCCAGAGCCAGCGTCCTTCACGATCGAACAGCGCATCGCCTGCCCCTTCAAACGGCAAATCCTTGGGCAACTCGTGGACGGTAAACCCGTGGTCTTCAAACCATGCCTTGAAAAAAGGTTCTTCCCCCTGCCGCTCTTTGTGGAAAAAACGACTGAGTACGGCAGTGTCTCCAAGTACCAGACCTGCATTTGCAGTGAAGACCATATCGGGCACGCCTTTTTCGGGCTGCACCAGATCCACGATCGCGTGATCTTTGAGAACGTGAAACAACTGCTGCCACTGCTCAACAGCACGATCGCGGGAGGACTTGTGTACATTACCCTCCATCCACGGATTAATCACATAATCCACGTCGTAATGGTCAGGCGCACACATGAGGAAGCGAATGGAAGATGTCATAAAAAAAGCCTGCCCATGTAGATGCAGGAAGGAAAGCTTAGGAGAGGTCAAGGATCTATTGTATTACAGGAGTTTGCCTGCTTAGCCCTAGCGTCACTGTTCAGTAACAAACTGCTTTGTACCCACTGCCCGATACACCTGAAACCATTGCTGTTATGAAAGCAGCCATTCAGGAACACATCAAGACGTTGAATGAGAAGCGAAACGTTTAGTCGATCGTGGCTGTTGCTCTAAGCATCGTTTTGCTATGGCGCGAAAAGGTTAAAAAAATGCTTTACCGTCTCAGGAAAATGACCCGGAAGCAGATCGAATCCGATCGCTGACTTGAGTAAATAACCTGCTAAAAGAATGAACGCACTGAACGCTAAATTAGCTCCCAGGAGAATGACCAAAACCGCGATCGTGTTACCGATTTTGGTGATTGATCGGGGTACGTAGCTTCGCTGTTTTGCCCGTTTATCTTTGCCCACAAAAAGCACTACATAAAAACGCGAGGCTCAATAGGTGTTACGGGGAGGTGAAGCGAGAGGCACAGATTGGTATCCTATCAGCAGGGAAACGACTCATCTACGCTCATGCTCAACTTGAACTTAACCCATCTGATAGACGATGCTAAATGCTACGAAACAGTGCGCCAGATGCGCTGGAGAGCGGGTGTTTACTGCCCCAAGTGTACCAGCCCTAGTGTAATCAAGCGGGGCAAGGATGAAACTCAACGTGAGCGTCAACGGTATCAATGTAAGAGTTGCGGTACTCACTTTGATGACCTGACGGATACGATTTTTGCTGG
>NZ_JCACKR010000060.1:0-89694 GCF_059505485.1 Stenomitos rutilans | reverse complement strand
TTTTCTTTTGCTTGTATGAAACCACCCTGCCCAAACTTGGGGGCTAGGGGGCGAAAGATGATCGCTTTTGCGTAAGTCCTAACCTATGATTCTGATACCAACCAGTTAGAAGGCTGGCTGCGATCGGATGGCTACCTTGATGTCCTAACGGTGATGGACGGCTGGGCTAGCTTACGCTTGGGCATTCGCTTTGTACCCTCCAAAAACCCGCTACACATTATCCGTCCCGATGGCAAGCCCTTTCTGACCTTTGTGGAATTGGGCAACGGCTGGAGCCAGAACAACAGCGAGTCGAAGACGATCGCCAACGAGCCGAAGACGATCGCCAACGAGCAGAGGCATTGGAGAATCTTTTGCAGCGCTACCGCGATCGCTTTGGTGAATTACCGGAATCGTTACAGTAGTTAGAGCTAATCCAAAGCTTTGGAATGAGAATTAAATAAGATCAGCTTTTGTAGGATGTGTTAGGCGCTAGCCGTAACGCATCACCGGCCTCGAAGACGATGCATTACGCGGTGCTAACACATCCTACGCAAATATTCGGTTTTATTAAATCCACGATCCTTTGGCCGTCAGCCGTCAGCTTTAATTCAAAACTCAAAACTCAAAACTCTACTCCCCCCTCCCCCCTATGCTCACTCAGGAACCGCCGAAAGAGATCACCCGCGACTGGCAACCGATCGTCCGCGAGTTTGAAGCCATTTTGGGTAAAAACGGAGTTGTACGGAAGCGTGAGGAACTGTTGGTGTATGAATGCGATGGCCTGACTAGCTATCGGCATCGTCCTTCTGTCGTTGTTTTACCCCGTACCACAGAAGATGTGGCAGCCGTCGTCAAGGTTTGCGCTACATATGACGTTCCCTTCGTGGCGCGTGGGTCTGGTACAGGTCTTTCTGGTGGTGCCTTGCCTACAGATGACTGCGTGCTCATCGTTACCGCATTGATGAAGCGTATTCTGGACATTGATTTGGCAAATCAACGGGTGGTTGTGCAGCCTGGAGTGATTAACAATTGGGTAACGCAAGCCGTGAGTGGGGCTGGTTTCTACTACGCGCCTGATCCCTCCAGCCAAATTATTTGTTCTGTGGGCGGTAATGTCGCAGAGAACTCTGGCGGTGTTCATTGCTTGAAGTACGGGGTGACAACGAATCATGTGCTGGGGTTGAAGTTGGTCTTGCCAGATGGGGCGATCGTCGATGTGGGTGGCACCGTTCCTGAAATGCCGGGATACGACCTCACAGGCCTCTTTGTGGGGTCAGAAGGAACGCTGGGCATCGCCACTGAAATTACCCTCAAAATTCTCAAGGCGCCTGAATCAGTGCGCGTATTGTTGGCAGACTTTACCAGCGTCGAAGCAGCAGGCGCGACCGTTTCAGATATTATTAGTGCTGGCATCATTCCGGGTGGCATGGAAATGATGGACAACTTTAGCATTAACGCAGTCGAGGATGTGGTTTGCACCAACTGCTATCCCCGTGATGCCGCAGCCATTTTACTGGTTGAAGTGGATGGGCTAGAAATTGAAGCCGAAGCCAATAGTCAACGGATAGAAGCCATCTGTCTGCAAAATGGTGCCCGCAACGTGCGGATTGCAACCGATCCCGACGAGCGCCTCACCCTTTGGAAAGGCCGCAAAGCCGCCTTTGCTGCGATGGGCAAGATTAGCCCTGATTACTACGTGCAGGATGGCGTGATCCCCCGTACCACGCTGGAGTATGTGCTGAAAGAAATTGCGGCTCTAGGTGAGAAACATGGCTATAACGTGGCGAATGTCTTCCATGCTGGAGACGGCAACCTGCATCCTTTGATCCTGTATGACAACGCGGTTCCTGGTGCGCTAGAGCAAGTAGAGGCATTGGGTGGCGCAATTTTGAAGCTTTGCGTTCAGGTGGGCGGCAGTATTTCGGGTGAACATGGCATTGGTGCCGACAAGCGTTGCTACATGCCAGAGATGTTTACTGAAACCGACCTGGAAACGATGCAATGGGTTCGCCAAACGTTTAACCCCAACGAACTTGCCAATCCTGGCAAGATCTTTCCCACACCGCGCACCTGTGGGGAAGGGGCAAACGCAGAGATAGCGAAGAAATTTGAAGGTATAGAGCAGTTTTAAGGGATGGCGGTCAACTTTCAGCGGTCAGCTTTCAGCGGTCAGCGGTTAGCTTTCAGCCTGTCATTTGTCACTAAAAGCTGAGCGTTGAAAGCTAATCCAAGATAGGGTGCAGTCTCTAAGGAGAAACACTGTATTCTAGGCGGTCAGCTGTCATACCAATTTGAATTGAAAATGCGACACATCCTGTAGGGGCAAGGCAATGCCTTGCCCCTACCCACCGATTGATCTGTAGCCGTCATTCTTTAAATCGGTATCAGCTTGTCATTCGGCGCTAAAAGCTGAGCGCTGAAAGCTACTCTGGGTTAGCTTTCACGAATTAAATCAATCGTCATAGCTTTGGCAGCCAACCAGGAACCCCCTTTCCTTGCTGATGCCGATCGCCAAAGTATACAGAACCGCTCTTTAGATGGACGTTTGACGATGTAATAATCGTTACCTTTCTCATTAGGATGTTTGCACAGTATCTTGGCAGGCACCCGTCGATTGTCGTTTCTAACAAACTTTGCCTCTCATGATGAAATTAATTCGTTCTCGCAAATTCATTTCAACCAGTGCCTGTGCGTTTAGCCTAGCGATCGCCTCTTCCCTACTGCCAGCTTCGGCTCAAACCATGCAGAACGGTTCTATGCAGTCTAGCCCATCACAAAATGGCTCTATGCCGAACGGTTCCATGCAAGATGGCTCCATGCAGAATGGCTCCATGCAAGACGGCTCGATGCAGAATGGTTCTACACCGATGCAAAGTGGTAACCGACGTGCGTCTTTAAATGCGGTCGACCGCCAATTTATGATGAAGGCGGCTCAAAGTGATATGACCGAAATTCAGACGAGTCAATTGGCATTGAAGCGATCGCAAAATTCACAAGTCAGGCAGTATGCTCAGGAGATGATTCAGCAGCACACGCAATCAAGCAGCAAGCTAAAGCCTCTAGCGGCTGAAAAGGGGGTTGCGCTGCCCAAGACTCTTGGCGCAGAAAACCAGGCTTTGTTAACCCAATTGACGAAGTTATCTGGAACTCAGTTTGACCAGGCTTACATGAATGGGCAAATCAAAGCACACGCCAAAACGCAAGCGGCTTATCAAAACGAACTGAAGCAGGGCCAAGATACAGACGTGAAAGCGTTTGCAAGTCAGGTACTGCCGATCGTAGCAGGCCATCTTCGCATGGCACAAAGCATGGTTGCAGGGCGTTAGTTTAGCTTTTAGCTTTTAGCGGTCAGCTTTCAGCTTTATTCCAGGCTGACGGCTGACGGCTGCTTGAGTCAAACACAACATGCTTTTCACAAATGCTCTAGGACTGCTATAGCTGACCGCTGATGGCTGATCGCTGACCGCTAAAACCAATGCTTATAAACCTGATGAACGACTGACAACTGCCATATCACGCTTTAGCTAGGTTGACTCGTCTAGCTGACCGCTAAAACCAACCGTCACGCTGATCGCGTCATAGTAGAAGGCATTCGCCAGAGTTGCTCTAAACGAGTCGCTGGCATGGTGAGATAAAGCACATCGCCAGCGCTCAGGCAAACTTTCAGCAAATCCCAACCGTGAATCGTTTGGCTGCGGGTTTCAAGATATAAGGGCGCAAAGTCAGCGGTGATAGCGGCTTCTTGCACTCGCTTGCCGCAAAAGGGATGCCCAGGGGTGATTAACGTTGCCAGTGCTACCCACAGGCTATCAGCCGTCATACCATTGCCCAAAATGCGTCCACCCAAGGCAGCGGCAGCAAAGGCAGGTGCGACCAATTCCGCAGGGCTAAACACGGCGTCAAACTCAAACACGAGTTGCGCCATCCAGGCAAATTCTGGGTCTTGATAGCGGACGATTACCGAAACCTTAGGATTAAGGCTTTTAGCATTGAGAGCAATTTCCAGATTGACCGTATCATTGCTGGTTACAGCCAGAAGTGCCTGCGCTTGCTCAAAGTTTGCGGCTTTGAGGGCGGCTGGTAGACTAGCATCGCCTTGGATCACCGGAATTTTCATCGCCCGTACTGTACTGAGAAAGCGACAGTTAGGGTCTTGCTCAATCACGACGACCTCGTGTCCACAGCTATGCAGATGACTGACAATTTGTACACCGACCCCACCCAGGCCACATACAATAAAATGGCCTCTGTGAGGAATCCGAGCGGCATCCCAAAAGCGATCGAACCGGGTGCCCAATACAAAATCATTGAGAAGTGCGTAGGAAATGCCAATAATGGCGGCTCCCACTAGCATTGTGAGCACCGTAAATACCTTGAGATCATCTGGTGCGTGCTCTAAGCCGATGTCGTTGCCGCCAGCCCCTGTAATAATGCCAACGGAAAAGTAAAGCGAATCGATCCAGTTGGTGTGCAATACAGACGAGGTGTAGATCGTGGTGCTGAGCAGAATCATGATCAGCAGCATCAAAGCACCGAACAGTAAAGCTCGGCTGTGCTCTCGCAAATATTTCAGCCCCAGCGCCAATTTAGCGATTTTTTGCGTGAGAGAACGTCGTGTAGTACGCACATTTGGTTTGGTGCCAATAATGAGCCGATCGCCCACCTGTAAACGGTAGTCTCGCGTAATGGCTGAAACCAGATCCACCTTGTTATCGATCGGCAAGTAGTAAATCAACATGCGATCGCGGTCTTCCCACAGGTCGCTGAGTTTGCGCCCCAGCCACGGATGGTCATCTTCAACGTGTTCTTCGTGAATCGGCCAGGTTTGCTTGAACAAATGTAGTTGCCCGATCGCCGCGTTGCCTAACGCTGCAAAGACAAAAATGGGGGCCGCCAGAGATGCCACACTCATGCTGATGTGGTCAGGTAAAGTGGTATCGAGGCGATCGCCCAAACTCGTGTTAAAGAGCCGATTGATAATGCGAATACGCGGATTGAGCACCCGTGCCTGCATCAAGACAGCCAGATTCAACCCATCGTCACTGTCTGTTAACACTAACGTTTGCGCATCCCGAATCCCTGCCTGAATGAGGGTTGATGCCATCTGCGCATCACCAATAATGACATCCTCTTTCTCCACAGCCAGCGGACGGTTGTGAATGCCCACCACATGCGCTCCCTGCTGCCGGAGCAGACAGAGAATTTTGTAGCCAGTTGCACCCAAGCCGCAAACAATGATGCGTGGTTTCATGCTTGAGAATACCAATAAAGTGTTGATGGGTTAGGATAGGTCCTTCATTCTCGATCGCAGTCGCCATCAGGACTGTAGCTGAAAGCACTGTTACTATTAAGAAAGGTCAAGGGAGCGTGAGGGATGAGGATGAAAGATGTCGCTTGCTTCCGCTTGCGGTGGGATGGAGTTTAAATGGCGGACAGTCCTTGTCTTTTATCTTCGCTTCTGCCTCCCCCGCTGCTTCCCCTGCCTCCCCTGCTTCTTCACTGTCCCCTCTGCCTTCATTCTCTCCTACTCCTTCCTCATGACTTACTACGTTATTTACGATGGCAACTGTAATCTCTGCTCCACATTAGTGCAGTTGCTGGAGCGACTCGATCACGGCGAGCGGTTTCAGTACATCCCTATGCAGGCTGATCAGACGTTGAGTCAATTGGGCATTACCTCGCAAGACTGCGAACAAGGCATGATTTTGATCAATGCCGCTGCACCAGAACAACGCTGGCAGGGCAGTACTGCGGCTGAAGAAATTGGGCGTCTGCTGCCGTTGGGGGATGTGTTTGTGGCTGCTTATCGTGCTTTACCGGGGGTGAAATGGACGGGCGATCGTGCCTATGCTCAAATCCGCGACAACCGCTACACGCTTTTTGGCAAGCGTGATCGTACGTACCAGTCGCAATACCCAGTGGCGTGCGAGTCGAATCACTGCCGTTTATAAGGGAACGGATAAGGTCATCAGGATGTCACTTGAGTGTTCAGCACCCGATGCTCCTAATGCCCTTCAGTACAAAGCGTTGAAGCAATCAGGACGTCAAGCAAAGTATCCGGATCTTTGACACGATCCTTGAAAACAGAGGCAAGGGTGGCTACACGCACAGATGCTTTTATGGCATTGATCGATGCGTTTGTGTTGGCATGGCGATGAATCAGTCCTGTTTGTGTAGCACGCTGTGAGTTTAGATTGAGATGGCAAAGAAATGGGCGATCGTAGTTGGGATCAGTCAGTATCAGAGCTTGCAATCCCTTCAGTATGCTGAACAAGATGCCCAGGCAATGCGAGATTTTTTGGTGCGGGAGGCTGATTTTGATCAAGTGTACTATTTGACCGATCGCTCTCCCGAAATTGAGCTTGAGGGCGTTTCAATCTCCACGCAGCCAACCGTTGCAAATCTAAAACAGTTTCTTGAACTTCGGTTTGCAGTTCCCTTTCTCAAGCAGGGCGATACACTCTGGTTTTTCTTCAGTGGATACGGGTTGCAGTATGCAAATGCTGATTACCTTCTGCCCAGCGATGCGGCGCTAGACGCGGTAGAAACAACAGCCATTACAGTAGATGCACTAGCAGACTGCCTGAGCCGCAGTGGTACCACCCACACCGTTTTGTTCTTAGATGCCTGCCGTACCGAAGAACAGAAGTTTGGGCAGGGCTTTGGCACCGATCCCAGTGGAGTGACAAGCATTTTTTCCGCTGCCTTGGGTGAGACATCGCAGGATCTAGGGGCGTTTCAGCTTGGCGCGTTTACCTACGTGTTGCTGGAAGGGCTTTACCTAAAGGGACGTAAACCGGGTGCAACCGTGGCGCAACTGTGGCAACATCTATGCGATCGTCTTCCTGAGGTCACCTTGGGTTACGGGAAGCTGTCTCAATCGCCCCGCCTAAGCCCTAACGCAGCCATAGCACCAGAAGCAATGGTCTTACCCAAAATTGTCGTCCGCGAGAGTAGCAAGCCGTCTTACAAGAACCAGACTCGGTCAAAAGGTTCAAGGCGAGAGGCTTTGGCAGGTGTTTGGCAACGCATTAACAAGCTTGTTCAAGCAGGTGCCGCCAGTGGACTTGTTCTAGCGATCGGATTAGCTGGCATTGCGATGTATCGAGAAGTAGAGCGCTACCTCAGTGCCCCAGAAAAATGGGGTGGTCAACCTTCTGTGGCATCATCGGCTACCTTCAGCTTTAAGGATAATTTTTACCAGCGGCTTCCTAGACCGGGTACCTACTATGCCACAACCTCGCAATTTAACTCGTCTTACCGCGAAATTAGCAGTGGCAGTGGGCGCTTCTGCATCAAGGTTGTCAATGCGCCTGCAAAAGCATCTGGCAACCAGCAAATCATCGTCAGCACTCTTTCGTTTCGTGAGAATGGCGCTTACATCGATGCCACGCGAGAACGCTTACAAATCGATGGGACGTTTACCGAAATTACAGACCGCAAAAGTACATGGCAGTGGTCCAAGGCTGATATTGATGGCGCTGGGCTGGTAGCCGAGTGTTTAGCCTCAACCACCAGTTATGTGCGCGAGGTAAAAGGCGGCAAGCCAAATTAAGCGCGATCGAGCGTCGCTTACGGCAACCACGGATACTGACGGAAATCAGGCGGACGTTTTTCTAGAAAGGCCTGCTTGCCTTCAGCACCTTCTTCACTCATGTAATAAAGCAAGGTGGCGTTTCCAGCTAGTTCTTGCAATCCTGCTTGACCATCACAATCTGCATTAAAAGCCGCCTTGAGGCAGCGAATGGCGATCGGGCTTTTCGCCAGAATCTCCTGCGCCCATTGAATGCCCTCCGCTTCCAACTGTTCTACTGGCACTACACAATTCACCAAACCCATCTCTAGCGCCTGCGTTGCCGAGTATTGGCGACACAGGTACCAGATTTCTCGTGCCTTCTTTTGTCCTACAATCCGCGAGAGATAGCTAGCTCCAAATCCGCCGTCGAAACTGCCAACTTTAGGGCCTGTTTGCCCAAAAATAGCGTTATCCGCCGCAATGGTGAGATCGCAAAGAATGTGCAGAACATGACCACCTCCGATCGCGTAGCCAGCCACCAGCGCAATAATGACCTTGGGCATCGAGCGAATCAGCCGCTGCAAATCTAGTACGTTTAACCGGGGCACACCGTCATCGCCCACATAACCTGCGTGACCTCGCACACTTTGGTCTCCCCCCGCGCAAAAGGCATACTTCCCATCCGTATGAGGGCCAGCTCCAGTAAACAGCACGACACCAATACGGGTGTCCTCACGAGCATTCGCAAAGGCATCGTAGAGTTCAAACACAGTCTTGGGACGAAAGGCATTGCGCTTGTGAGGGCGGTTGATAATGATTTTGGCAATTCCATCGGCTTTGTAATAGAGAATGTCTTCGTAGGTTTTGGCAACTTGCCAATCGATTTGCATGGATGTGAGAAGTAAAAGGCAAAAGGTAAAAGTAGAAGGCTGACCGCTAACTCCTAAATCTTGATTCTGGCAGCAAACGTACCCAAATGCTGCTTTCGCCATTGGGCATCGGCTTTACGATCGGTGCGAATTTCTAGCACCCTCATGCCTTTTGTGGGCAAAGGGTTTAAGCGTTGTTCTAACTGTTGCCAGGTTGTGATGCGCTCATATACAACCCCATATGTAGTGCAGAGTTTGGCAAAGTCGATCGCTTGGGGCGTGGCAAAAAACGCTTCAAAGGGTGGATTATGTTGGGCGATCGGCAGCATCTCGAAAATGCCACCCCCGTTATTGTTAATGAGGACGATCGTCAAATGCCCAACAAAATGCTGGCGTAAGAGAAACCCATTGGTGTCATGCAGTAGTGCCAGATCGCCTGTGAGCATCACACTGCTTTGCTGGCGGTGAGCAATCCCCAAAGCGGTGGACAGAGTGCCATCAATACCATTCGCGCCCCGATTGAAGTATGGCAGCACTCTAGAGTTTCCAGGTGCCCAAAACCATTCCACATCACGTACAGGCATGCTGCTATTGATAAACAGTGGCGTACCCACAGGCAGCACTTGAGAGAGTAACCAGGCTGCTTTACCTTCAAACAGCCCGTCTATCTCACGCAGCGTTTGGTCTACGGTTTGCCTGACTTGAGCCTCGATCGTGCGCCACAACGTAAGGTAGGGAGTTTCAATCGCAGCTTGTTGGGAAAACGACTGGAGGAAAGTGGTGATCGATCGTCGCAGATGCGTCGTGTTGCCATGTAATGGATCGAGGTTTCGACCGTCTGGATCGATAATCCACTGACGCGGCTGAGTTGTCTCTAACCAGACGCGAAGCTGCTTACTGGTAGGCATTCCACCAATGCGAATGACTGTTTCAGGTGCCAGCTTGTCCGCCAGCTCAGCATTTCGCAGGATCAGATCATAGGTCGTAATCAGGTTAGGATTCCAGTCAGCATAGTTGCGCAGGGGCGAAAGCCCTTCCGCTAAAACTGGATAGCCGAGAACTTGAGAGAGGTGGGCGATCATACGACAGTAGACCTCCGGAGCCTCAGGTTGGTCAGTGCCAGCGATGATGATGCCGGAGGGGGAGTGAGGAGTAGGGAGTAGGGAGTAGGGAGTGGGAGGTGGGGAGTGGGGAGTGGGGTATGTCCCTTCGCTGGAGTGTTTTGACTCCTGACTCCTGATTTCTGACTCCTGACTTTTACCTTCTCCCTTTTGCCTTTTACCTTCTCCATCCCAATTAGGCGTAACCGAGGCGAAGAAAGCTTCTATGTCGAAGGTAGAGGCAAGGGCTTGGGCTGAAGGCTCTAGGGTAGGAGCAAGGGGTTCGCGAAAGGGGAGGTTGAGGTGGACGACTCCGGAGACAGGATACAAAGCTCTCTCCCAAGCGTGGATGAGGGTTTGACGAAGATAGGCCAGCATCGGCAGCTCCAGGGTTGGCATTGCCAGTTCGGTTTGCCAATTGGGAAAAGTGCCGTATAGTTTGTGCTGGTCGATCGCCTGTCCGGCATTGCAATCACGCAACTCAGGTGGACGATCGGCCGTCAGGATAAGCAGGGATACTCCGCTTTCTTTCGCCTCAATGACAGCAGGATAGAAGTTTGCGCCTGCTGTTCCAGACGTACAGATCAGCGCTATTGGACGGTGGCTCTGGCGGGCAAGACCCAGCGCGAAGAAGGATGCCGATCGCTCATCCAGCACGGGTATCGCCTCAACGTAAGGATGATTGGCGACCGCGATCGCAAGGGGAGCTGATCGCGAACCTGGACAGACGATCGCAGTCGCCAGTCCCAAGCGATGTAACGTTTCTACCAGAATAGAAGTCCAGACCAGATTGGTATTCGTAAAATCAATCGGCATGGTCAGACGAGTGCTTGCAACAACGCTTGAAGCTTAAGCTGTACCTCCGCCAGTTCTCGATCGGGATCTGACCCTTCGACAATCCCAGCACCCGCAAACAGTCGAGCGTGGTTTCCATTCAGTATGGCTGAACGAATGCCCACTGCAAACTCACCATTGCCATGATGATCCACCCAGCCGATCGGCGCAGCATAAAGCGATCGCTCAAACGCCTCATACTGGCGAATGTAGTCACAGGCGATTGGGCGGGGCATACCAGCAACGGCAGGCGTGGGATGGAGGGTGGCAACCACATCAAGCAGGTGAATGTCGGCAGGCACAGTTGACTGGATCGGTGTTTGCAGATGTTGAATGTTTGATAGTTGTAAGAGGCGCACAGGGGATGGTTGAGGACTCAAGCCCAATTGAGTAAGCTGTTGGCAAATGAACTGACTGACGACCCGATGCTCATGCTGCTCTTTTATACTTGCTAGTAAGCGTTGTGCCAAGACAGCATCTTCGCTGGTAGTTTTGCCACGGGGTGCTGAGCCTGCTAATGCACCCGTTTTAAGTTGACCATCTCGGACACTAACCAACCGTTCTGGGCTTGCACCGATAAACTGCTGCCCTCGATCATTACTGGTTAAAAACAGGTAGCAGCCAGGATACAGCTTGCGGAGGTGGTGCAGCGCCGCGATCGCATCGAACGGTAGTGGCGAAGTGACATCGACGGCGTGAGCCAGCACAACTTTGTGAAATGTTGTTTGTTGAATGGCGGTAATAGCCGCCCTTACCGCTTGCTTAAACTGCTGGGTATGAGCAACATCACGTCTTGTAAACAGATCGCGGTGGTCAATCACAGGTGTAACGAACTCATACCGGATCGATCGGATCGTTTGCCACGTTTGCCAGAGCCGATCAACAGTTTCTTCTAATTTGGTACCAGCCTGAAGCACAACATTCGCTACCACGAGACAGTGCTGCCCGTTTCTAGAGACTTGCCATTCTGGTAGAACGATCGTTGCTGCTGGAAAGGCTGAGCTGCTGTCAATTTTCTGATCAAAAAACGTGAAGCTACAGAAGAAATGAGGACCTGCCAAAGGTGAGTAAGCGTTTCCACAAAGGGTCGTATGAGCCAATGTTGAACGGATAAATCGCTGAGCAGCCGTAAAGCGCTCTACCCCACCAACCACGAGTTTGGCAGCAGCACCGATTGCCGCGATCGCCAGCCCTTTATGTGGCTGAACCTCTCGCCCAAGCGATCGTTTTTCCATATAGAAATGAAGTTGATATCTACTTGTCAAAGCCTGCAAAGCGACAAGCGGATCAACCGTATTGATTTCTATGGAAAGACTAACAATTTGCGGCTGATTTTTCTCCTCTGAAATCTGCTGATACCTGCCAAGAAAATGGTGCAGCTCTCTACGAGTTTGAAACAGATCAGTGCAGCGAGGGGTAACGGTCATGGAGGGCAAAAGATAAAAGGTATCAACAAAAACAGCGCTTGGAAAAGGTGGAAAGATCCTAGTTTTGACAATTAGTTTTGAGCCAAATTAATGGTTCGCTACTTCGGTTTCTGTCTCCTGCCTCCAACGCCTCCTGAAGTGATTGACTTCTACTTTACCTGTCGCGTCAATCACGTTAACGCCTGACTCTTTGATTCTCACACCTCACCCCTCCTCACCCCCTCAAATATTGCGAAATTTGAAGTCTGCACGGTCTAACAGAGCTGTCCGAACCACTGGATCGTAGAATGAGTGAGCTTCTGAGACTGCATTCAATTTTTGATATTTGCAAAACAATGACCCGAGAAACGGTTAATTCTTCAGCAAATGCTTTAGTAGCTGCACCAGCGATTCGCAAAAAATTGTGGTTGGCAGCGATTAAACCGCCGATGTACAGCGTGGCAATTATGCCGATCGTTGTGGGCACTGCAATTGCGATCGCCGAAACCAAAACCCTTCAGGCAGGTATTTTCGCTATCTTTGTCTTCGCTGCCATTCTCATCCTTGCCTGGGAAAACCTTGCGAATGATGTGTTTGATTCAGAGACTGGTGTGGATGTAAACAAAGCCCACTCGCTGGTAAATCTCACCCAAAATAAGCCGTTGATTTTTTGGTTGGGGAATTTGTGCCTTGCAACGGGGCTATTTGGTATCGGCGCGATCGCCATAATTCAGCATGATCTAACCGTGGTCGGGATTATCCTTGTGTGTTGCATTTTGGGCTACATCTACCAGGGTCCCCCCTTCCGGCTCAGCTACCAGGGTTGGGGCGAAATTTTGTGCTTCTTTGCTTTTGGGCCTTTAGCTTTTGCTGCTGCCTACTACAGCCAAACCAAGGCGTTTTCAGGCACAAACTTTGCCGCCTCTGCGATCGTGGGTGTCTCCACCAGCCTGATTCTATTTTGCTCTCACTTCCACCAAGAAGCTGACGATGCTGCAGTGGGTAAGCTATCGCCGATCGTCCGACTGGGCACAAAACGCGCCGCGCAGTTATTGCCGTGGCTTTGTGGCAGTATTTTTGCGCTCACTGCCCTGAGCGTGTGGTTAGGCAGCTTTCCTGTAACGACGCTGCTGGTTTTTGCCAGTCTGCCGATCGCCCTCAAACTCTGCAAGCATGTGGGCAAACACTACAACACGCCCGAAAACGTTAGCAATTGTAAATTTATTGCTGTCGCACTGCACTTCTGGAGCGGTATCTTTCTGGGTTTAGGCTTCGTGCTGCCACAACTGCTTGAGTTTGGAGCAGCCTTGCCAACGTAAATGCTTTACCAATGGCAATTTCAACCGTATCGACGGCGCTTTAAGCAGGCGTTGCAGACCAGCTACGGTTGCTGGACGCTGCGCGAAGGCATGATTGTGCAGTTGGTCAACGAAGCTGGAGCCATTGGTTGGGGAGAGATTGCGCCCATACCGTGGTTTGGCTCCGAAACGCTTGAGCAAGCGGTGGCCTTTTGCCATCAACTGCCATCAGAGCTGTCCAACGATCTGATTTTTTCGATTCCTGACGCCTTCCCATCCTGCCAGTTTGCCTTTGAGTCGGCTTGGGAGGAGGTAAAACATCCACATCAACACTCAACGTCTGAGCTTTATCCTACGCCCCACTCCGTTCTCCTCCCCACAGGAGAAGCGGCCCTAACCGCCTGGAAACCGCTTTGGGAGAAGGGCTTCCGCACCTTTAAGTGGAAGATTGGGGTGCAGACGATCGCCACTGAGCTTGAGCTATTGCACACGCTGGCTCGATGCCTTCCTGCTGCCACTAAATTGCGTCTGGATGCCAACGGTGGACTCAGCCTTGATGATGCGGCTCGATGGCTAGAGACGTGCGATGCGATTGTTGATGATCCAAGCTTGCCTGTCACCCTGGAATATTTTGAGCAACCCTTGGCTGTTTCCCAGTTTCAAGCGATGCAGAACTTAAGCCACTGCTACCGTACACCGATCGCTCTGGATGAGTCTGTTGCCACACTCCAACAGCTACAAGTTTGCTATGAAAACGGCTGGCGAGGCATTATTGTCATCAAGCCTGCGATCGTCGGTTCTCCCTTCCAGTTGCGACAGTTTTGCCAGGCTCGTCCTATTGATGCGGTCTTCTCCTCTGCCTTTGAGACTGTAATCGGGCGGCAAGCTGGTCTCCGCTTAGCAACAGCGTTGGGGAATCTCGATCGAGCGATGGGCTACGGCACGAATCATTGGTTTGAAGAGACTGAAAGCAGTGATTTTCAGCCATTGTGGCAGACCCCTTTCAGTGGTTAGGATCAGTCAGGGTATAAGGTATGGGGTGTAAGGGTATGCAACGGAAAACAGCGTTAACTGACCTGAAGCAGCGGTCTGAAGATGACTGGCTTATTGGGTACAACAGCCAGGAGTTTTTTGTGCTGGCAGAACGCGTATTGGAAGAGTTGCGATCGCACCCTCAACCCGCAACGGCCCTCACCATTCTCTTAGCAGAACGTGATCCCCTTACCTTTCTCGCTCACTTCATCGCTGCTTGTGCCGCCAACTGCTGCATTGTTCTTGCCAACCCTGACTGGGTACCAGCCGAATGGGACCAAGTGTTTGAGTTGGTTCAGCCCGATTTGATCCGGGGCGAGGTAGCGAAGGCAGAGGGCAGGAGGCGGAGGGAAGCGGGGAAAGCGGGGGAAGCAGGGAAAGTCACTCAAAACTCTCTAGCAACGCGGCGGAAAGCGCTACTTAAAACATCTCCTACAGAAATGCTGCGCGTTTCTGGAATGCCGAAGGCGGCACACAACTCAAAACTTAGAACACCCTATACCCTACACTCCACACCCCACATTTTGATCCCCACAGGAGGTACATCGGGCAACATTCGTTTTGCCATTCACACTTGGGAAACCCTCATGGCATCTGTTGGCGGCTTTTGCCAATACTTTGAAGTCAAACGGGTAAACTCCTTTTGTGTGCTACCGCTCTACCACGTCAGTGGCTTAATGCAATTTCTGCGATCGTTCACGACAGGCGGTCAATTAGTTGTGTTGCCGTTTAAAGCCGTTGAGAGGGGCGATCGTAGCTCCATTAATCCCGAAGATTTTTTTCTATCCCTAGTGCCAACTCAACTTCAGCGCTTGCTCAATCAGGAGGGGGCGAAGGAGCAAACCGCGAAAACGCAGAGAACTGACGAGGCTTCTTCCACTCAACGCTTTTTCCCAACGTTCGACTCTCGATTCCCGATTCTCAACGCCTCCATCGCCTGGTTATCTCGTTTCCACACTGTTTTTCTGGGTGGAGCACCAGCCTGGTCAGACCTACTAGAACAAGCAAGACACCACCACATTCGACTTGCGCCCACCTACGGCATGACCGAAACCGCATCCCAGATTGCCACGCTCAAACCAGACGACTTCCTCAAAGGACACACCAACGCTGGACAAGTCTTACCCCACGCCCAGATCACCATCCGCGATCCAGATGGCAACATACTGGCACCTCACCAAATTGGTAACATCACTATCCAGGCAAAATCACTCGCGTGGAAGTACTATCCAGGTTCTCCAGGCGATCGTGATCGATTGATCGCAACCCTCACCCCTTCGCCAACCCATATGTTATTCCCGCGTCAGATCTCATGTTCGGGGGGTTTGGGGGAGTTAGGCCCCCAAAAAGCGGGGAGCCGGGGGGAAGTCCCCCGGACACAATCTCTAGACGAAGCCGAGATATTCGCACACTACCATCCGCAGCGAGAAGAGAAAGAATTTCAACCCGATGATTTAGGCTTTTTTGACTCCAACGGCTACCTGCACATCATTGGACGATACAGCGACAAAATGATCACAGGCGGTGAGAATGTGTTTCCAGCAGAGGTCGAAGCCGCCATTCGATCGACTGGCTTAGTCCAAGATATATGCGTTATCGGGGTGAGCGATCGCCATTGGGGACAAGCCATCACAGCCGTCCATGTTCCCCTCCACGCCAGCAGCACCATCGCAGCACTCCAAGCGGCTTTAGAGGATAAACTCAGCAAATTCAAACATCCCAAATACTGGGTAGCCGTTGCCCAACTGCCACGCAACGCCCAAGGCAAAGTCAACCGTCTCGAAGTAGAAGCGATCGCTAACGCTCATGCGTCCACTGTGCCAACCATTGACTAATGTTTGTGGGGAGTGATTGTCGCTTACGGGTGGCTGGATCAATACAAACATGGCGCGTTCGGGCATGACTCACCGATCGCTCCAGCTTACCCTCCAAAAACACAGCATAGACATTCTCAAACTCTCCCTCATTCATTAATTTCGGAGTTAAGTGAATCTCCAAGCGATCGCCGCAAACCATTGGACGAAAAAAGTCAACACCAGCATGAGCGATCGGGAACGCTACCTCAATGCCACTAAAAAAAGTTCTTAAATCGACTCCTGCTGCTGCCAACGATGCCTCATAAGCTTCATGGCAAATTACCAGCACATTCGCAAAATAGACCACTCCCGCTGCATCCGTATCGCCAAACCGAACTGTACGTTGATAAACAAAGGGCATAAGGTCTCTCCAGCATCCGCACCCTAAACCCTACACCCGATAGCCACAGGATCTTCAGCTCACCCCACACAGTTCCCGCAACATCTCACCCAAAACTCTCTACACTAGAGATTGGACGATGACGCAAGGAGAATTGCATGACAGAGCCACTGTCCGCTCGTGAGCTATTCCGGGCTGCCTATGAAAACCGTTATACCTGGGACTCTAGCTTCCCCGGTTACAGCACCGACATCACCGTCAAAAAAGGCGATCAGCTTTACACAGGCAAAGCCCGCATCAATCACGATCTGACCTACGACATTACCGATATCTCCGATGAGAAAGCCCAGGACTTAATCAAAGGTCAAGTTTGGGAAATCGCCGTTCACCGCGTTCGCAAGCCATTTGAAGAGACTCACGGTAAGAATATCTTTGAACTGGGCGAAACCGATGAAACCGGAGCAGTTGCCATTGCCGTCAGTGGCAAAGCGATGGGCGATGGCTACAAAGTACGTGATAACGTTGTTTCCCTGGTGCATCGTCACATTCACGGTGTGGTCGTGACCATCAACACTTTCAGTACGATCGACACTGGCGAAGGCTACCTCGCAGAACGTTACGATTCTGTCTATCATGACGCCAAAACAGGTGAACTTAAAGGCTCCAGCCAATCTGAAGACACCTACGAAAAAATTGGTCACTACTACATCCTCACTCGTCGCGTCATTAAAGAAGACCAACCAGGAGAGACTGTGATCACCGAGTATGGCTTCTCCAATATCAAACTGTTGACACCAGTGGCAGTCTGAAGAAGAGTTAAGAGCAACAGCGGCAGGAGCAGGAGTAAGAGTTTTGGATTCTTTTAACGGTTTGAGTGAAGTCTCCCTGTTCCGTCTCCCCTTGCTTCCCCTGCCCCCTCTTTCCGCTACGATCGAAAAAGCTTCAACTAAACCATTACAGGTGAATTATGACCGAAACATTAGAACTAACTCAAACAAACGTTGAAACCGTGCTGGACGAAATGCGCCCCTACCTCATGGCAGATGGTGGGAACGTCGAACTCGTTGAAATCGATGGCCCGATCGTCAAGCTGCGGCTGCAAGGTGCTTGTGGTTCTTGCCCAAGCTCTGCCATGACTCTGAGAATGGGCATCGAGCGACGCTTGCGCGAATTCATCCCCGAAATCGCCGAAGTCGAACAAGTGCTTTAGAAAGGCTGAGGGATGTAGCTTGCTTCCGCTCTGCGGTGGGCTAAGGGCTGAGTTGACACGATTCCTTCATCCCTCATACTTCATCCTTTATCCTTCCTTTCTATGCCCCATCCCCTTTACGTTGCGTTTATCTGGCATCAACATCAGCCACTTTACAAAAGCCGGGTTGAGCACAGCACGTTACTAGATGGGCAATATCGTTTGCCCTGGGTTCGACTGCACGGCACAAAAGACTACCTCGATCTAGTGCTGCTCTTAGAGGACTACCCCACACTGCACCAAACGGTGAATCTAGTCCCATCACTAATCTTACAAATCGAAGATTATGTTGCGGGGACAGCATTTGATCCCTATCTAACAGCGGCGTTGCTGCCCACAGAGCAACTGAAGCCAGAGCAGAAGAACTTTGTGGTTGAGCATTTTTTTGATGGCAACCATCACACGCTCATCGATCCTCATCCCCGCTACGCCGAGCTTTACTACCAGCGGCAGGACAAAGGATGCGATTGGTGCTTAAATAACTGGACACTACAAGACTTCAGTGATCTGCTGGCATGGCACAACCTTGCGTGGATTGATCCGCTTTTTTGGGATGATCCAGACATTGCCCAGTGGTTGGAGCGGGGCAAAAACTTTACGCTGGGCGATCGTCAACGCATCTACTCAAAGCAGCGCGAACTTCTTAGCCGCATCGTGCCTCAACATCGCAAAATGCAAGATGCTGGACAGCTAGAAGTGATCACATCGCCTTACACCCATCCCATTCTGCCGCTGTTAGCAGATACCGATGCAGGACAAATCGCTGTCCCAGGCATGACCTTGCCACATCAACGCTTTCAGTGGGCAGACGACATTCCTCGCCACTTACAGAAAGCCTGGACACTGTATCAAGAGCGGTTTGGACAACCACCTCGTGGTTTATGGCCCTCAGAACAATCAGTCAGCCCCTCTATATTAGCACCGATCGCAAAAGAAGGCTTCCAGTGGCTTTGTTCTGATGAAGCTGTGTTGGGCTGGAGCATCAAGCACTTCTTCCATCGCGATGGATCGGGTAATGTTTCTGAACCGCAGTTCCTGTATCGTCCTTATCGGCTAGAAACCGAGTTTGGTGATCTGGCGATCGTCTTCCGCGACCACCGCCTTTCTGATTTGATTGGCTTCACCTACAGCGCAATGGAACCCAAGCAAGCGGCTAGCGATTTGGTAGGACACCTGGAAGCGATCGCGCGATCGCTCAAGGCACAGCAATCTAGTGGCAGCACAGCGCTCGAAGAACCTCACCTGGTCACGATCGCCCTGGATGGCGAAAACTGCTGGGAGTACTATCCGCATGACGGCATTCCCTTTCTGCGATCGCTCTACGAAACCCTTAGCCACTCGCCTGATATTCAGCTTGTCACAGTCTCGGAATATCTCGACCAATTTCCGCCCACCGAAACAATTCCTGCTGCCCAGTTGCACAGCGGCTCCTGGGTAGACGGCAACTTCACCACCTGGATTGGCGACCCGGCCAAAAACCGCGCCTGGGACTTACTAACCGCTGCCCGACAAGTTCTAGCAAATCACCCCGAAGCAACGGAAGAAGCAAATCCAGAGGTCTGGGAAGCACTCTATGCAGCAGAAGGCTCCGACTGGTTTTGGTGGTTTGGTGAAGGACATTCATCTAACCAAGACGCTATCTTCGACCAGCTTTTTCGAGAGCATCTGGCGGCAATTTATCAGGCATTGAACGAACCCATTCCGCCAGAGGTGCGCCGTCCTGTAGAAGCGCACGTTGCTGGTGGCGATCGTCCTCCTCAAAGCTTCATTCATCCCTTTATCGATGGACGTGGCGACGAACAGGACTGGGATAAAGCAGGCCGCGTTGAAATCGGTGGTGCACGCGGCACCATGCACCGCAGCAGCGCTATACAACGACTCTGGTTTGGGGTTGATCACCTAAACTTCTACCTCCGCCTAGACTTTCAAGCAGGGGCACGACCTGGAAGTGATTTTCCGCCAGAACTGAATTTGCTTTGGTTCTACCCTAACCAGACCATGCACAACAGTTCAATTCCGCTAGTAGACTTGCCCAACCAGGCTCCTTTAAACTATCTGTTCCACCATCATTTGGGCCTCAACCTGCTAACCCAAACGCTTTGGTTTCAGGAGGCTGGCGAAGATTTACGCTGGCAGTCACGCATGACCCGCGCTCGCATCGGCTTAGACACCTGCTTGGAACTGGCCGTACCCTGGGCAGACTTGCAAATTCAGCCTGACTGGTCACTTCAATTGATGCTGGTTTTATCTGAAGGCGGTCGGTACCGGAGTTACCTGCCAGAGAATGCACTGGTCTCGATCGAGATCCCCTAACCAACTTAGGCTCTTTAAAAACACGTTTCGGATGTTGGATTACAGTTCTCACCGATTACTGTGAGCATCATGCACTAATCGCTGCGTGTTCGGCTTTGCCTCATCAACCTTCAAATAATCAAGCGCCATTTGCAAGGAAGATAGATCAATTTTGAACGGATCTCGAATAGGAGACTTTAGCGTATCTCGAGGACTCGTATCAAAATCTAAGTAGCGCAGTACTTCAGGTGTAATCTGACCACGGACGCCACACCAGCTTCCATTCAAAACGGTGCTAAATTGTCGGTAGGTATGAATTGTGAAACTTGGAGAAAATAACTCAATAATGCGTAACCCGCTTCCGTTTTTTGCTTGAGGCGCTAATCCCAAACGATTGAAGATAAAGTTTCCAGTCCCAGCACCATGAACTGCAACAACAACTTTTGCATTGCGAGCAATTGACCATTTTTCACTCGCTGTGAGATCTTCAAAGTAATAAGTCACAAAACCTCTTTCTTCAAGAAACTTGGCAACTTCATTGTTATTGATTAGATGACGGCTACCACGTCGGGCGATAAAAAT
Organism: Stenomitos rutilans; assembly: GCF_059505485.1. NCBI lineage: Bacteria > Bacillati > Cyanobacteriota > Cyanophyceae > Leptolyngbyales > Leptolyngbyaceae > Stenomitos > Stenomitos rutilans. Next base: position 69,338 of record NZ_JCACKR010000060.1, on the reverse strand, counting down.
GCGTTCTTCGGTTGATGGGTTATAGCCCTTGAATTCCAAGTTAAACAGTTCCGCTTCAATACCGTATAACCGATACCTATAGTCATAAATGGCTTCAACAACATTTCCATAAACTTCAAAATTAGTACAAAGAATCGGAATGTCTAATGTATTAAAAAGATCTTGTGCAAGCTTTGAAGCATTCTCTTTCAAAATAACATTAATTTCAACGGGCCGCTTTAAGTGTTGTGAGATGAGCTTTTTTGCTAGCAGAACAGGAGTGCAAATATTTTCAAGTAGGTGAGCAATATTTTTGTCTGTCTCACCACGAGCATCAAAAATAAAATGACCTTCATAGTCAAGAGATTGCTTATGTCGACCTATTTTAATCATCTGCTCAAACAGCTTCCACTTCCAGTTAGTAGCTTGTATTTCCCAAGTATATTTTTTAGCAACTTTGATCTCAACCGGAAGTTCTGGCATATCCTCTTGATCTGGCAGAAAAATTTGCTCGACTTTAGGTGTATAAACGTCAGAAGCACATGTAGGATAACCAAACATCATCGTGGGTTCTACGCTAATTGATGGCACCACAGTACGCAAAGAAAACTGCATCTTAATTCCCCTAGATTTAAGTAAAAGCTTTAGTTTGAGTAAAAAATAATAGATTCTTAAACTAGAACATCTCTATAATTTTTAATCGAGAGATTAGGCATTTACTAGCATGTATGCGAAAGCTTTATCCAGTAAGCTCGTATGTAAAGATATAGTAGGTAACAACTGTCTTTTTCCAGAACGATTTGCCAGAACTTCTTCAGCACATTGAATCACATGATGAAAGACCTCATCTCAAACGAAAAATTAGCCTATTGCAAACTGATTTCACCCTGCCGGACCAGTCCTCTGAGATTTACTTAGGAATGAGAATTAAATAAGATTGGCTTTTGTAGGATGTGTTAGGCGCTAGCCGTAACGCATCACCAACCTCGGAGACGATGCGTTACGCGGTGCTAACACATCCTACGCAAATACTCGGTTTTATTAAATCCACGATCCTTAGAAAGTAAAAATTGAGGGCACTGTGAATCAAAGCTTGAAGCCACTAGGTGCGTGCTGATGTCGTTGGGAAGCCAACCTTACTTCGAGACGAATGTTCCAGTGTTTTTTGATAAAAGTCACTTGATTGCTTGGCAACCACTTTTGGAGCAAAACGCATTGCACACTCTTCACCAGCGTGATGGCCGAGTTTAGCTGCTAGCTCCGGGTTGCTTAACAAGCGGTTTATTTGAGCAGCCAGATCTGTTGCATCCCCGGTTTGAAATAGTAGTCCAGAAACTTCATTTGTGATAATTTCTGGAATGCCTCCTGCACAAGCCCCTACGATCGGGCAACCCAAACTCAACGCTTCAAGTGCGGTATAGGGGAAGTTATCATAACGCGATGCAACCACTGTAAGTTGAGCTTTCCGGCGCAGCTCATACAAGGCAGAGGGAGGCTGTTGACCCAACCATTCAATTTGCCCTAATTCTAAGGCGCCGGGCAGTCGATCCTGCACATACTCCTCAAATTTCCAAGCACGACCATTATCATCAATGCACCCTCGATCGGGACCTGCAAAAATCAATCGAGTCTTTGGAAATTCTCGTAGAACTTGGGCGAAGGCATCAATCACAAGGTCGCCTCCTTTATGGCGATCGAACCGACCAATAAAGGCAATAACATTGGGATCACAATCCTGCGATCGCCATCGCTGCTCTTTTGGAGTACAAGCAATCGGACAGGGAATGACAACTGCCTTCTCCAAAGGAAGATTATAGTAGCGACGGGTCTGCTCCAAAACATCATGTGAGGGTGCTGTAATTGCAAACGCTTCAGCAATCGCTTTTCCTTCATACTGAACCCGACGCGCAAAAACTTCATCCTCTGGAAACCCCATCACCTTGCCATTCAAAAACCACGGCCCATGAAGACGTATAACAATGGGTATAGAAAGGCGATCACGCAGAGCACCTGCAAAACCAAAACTCTCCTCTATCTCGAGTAAGTCTAAGCTAGCCCTGGTCGTTAAAGTATGAATGCCTCGGCATAAACCACGAACAAAGGAAGCCCGAAAAGCTGATTCTGGTAAGATTCGCTGTTGCAGCGTATCGAACAAACGACCAACAAATTCATTCGATCGACGAGACGACAACTGAATTACGTCTTGGCTACTAAGACCTAAAGTCTGAGAGCGATCTAAATAAGGCGTTAGAACATACGATTGATGCTCTAGCTCACGCATTCCATCAACCATTGTTGCGACATAGGTAACAATCCCATTGGGAAATGTTTGAGGTGGCCAACCCGGTGTGAAATAGGCAACAGACAGACGATCGCTTTTGGGCTTTCCTAAAGTAATGGGCGTATTTTCTTTATTGCTTAGCATGTTCTCTTGCATGTAACACCCAGGGGTTCAAAATCAAAATATTTAAGTAGCAGTAGTCAGACAGACCGTTAATGAGGAACAGAAAGCCCATCAAACGGTGAGCCATAGCCTGCGCTGACACGGATCGCAATCACTAGGCCTAAAATCGCTAAAAACAAGGCGGTCATCAATAAATCTTGTCGAATTGCTAATAACTTCTCGCGCCACAAACCATACATTACGACAAACCAAATGGGCACATTGCTAAGTGCCACCGCTAAAACAGCCCCTACTTCATGCAAGGGTGAGTGATAACCCAAAGGAATGCCTATGGCGTAGCATAGAAAGCTCAAAAACGAACCAGCCGTCCAATAGTTTGGCTTTCCCAAAGCCCATAAGCCTTGATCAATCGTTTGAATCAGCACCAAAGGCCACATGCCTATAGCTAGAAGCGGAAACATCCAGGTCGCTGCTGTATAACGATCGTCATACAAAAAGCTAATAATCAAATCTCCTAAACTCACTGTTAAAGCTGTAACAACGGCTGATACCAATAGCATCGGTTGGCGATGATGAACAATCTTGGCACGAAACTCCGATCGAGGTAGCTCTACAAACTTTGAGTAGGCGGGGTAAATAACCTTAGTAGCAACGGCAAACACAATTTGGCGAGGAATATCTGAGAGTGTAAGGGCAATACCATAAACCCCTAATAATTGAAATGTAAAAAGCTTTCCAAGAATGAGGCGATCAGTCGATGAAGAAAGAAAGTAGATAGCAGTAGAAAGAAAAATCCATTTACCAAATGAGATCAGTTCCTTGATCGAGCTTTTATCCCAGGCAAAGCTGTTACGCAGATTCTCATTGAGTCGGTGACTTATCACTAGTTGAAAGACTGATGAAACTAGCCCACCGACAACTAGCGCCATAACAGATGGATTAAGCCATGCCCAAACTAACGTCACAACAAGGCCAACAACTTGTCCACCTAGCTCAAATAGAGCAATTTGCCTTAATGCTAGATGGCGATTAAGTGTGGAGAGAGATGTTGAACAGAAGCCCCCAATTAAAGTGCTAAGCCCAACTAAAGGAAGTAGCCACAATAGCCTCGGCTCATGATAGAACTGGGCCGCAGGATAGGCAATACCAAGACAACACAGCCATAAAACTACACCTCTTACAATTGACAGTGTCCAGGCGGTGTTGAGAAAAACAGGATCGTCCCCCCGTTTACTCTGAATGATACTGGCGTTAAGGCCCAGATCAGAAAATAGGTGTAACCCTGTAAGGAAGACGTTGACAATAGCCATCAGTCCAAACAACTCAGGAAAGAGTAGCCGTGTCAGTATCAGATTACTACCGAAGCGCAAAACCTGGCTGCTACCATAGCCGACGATCGTCCAAACTGCCCCTCGAATCGCTAATTTTTTGACAGATGGTGTGCTGGTGGATGACATGAATACCTATAACTCAAGGGACAATTAAATCACTGTTTCTTAAATCGGTTGCTCAAGATTAAAGCGCTTACACGGAGCCTCAACCGACTGAGACATCGGTAATTGCTCAACGTAGAACTGAAACAAAGCTGCTAGCTTGCCAGCTTCCAGCATTGAGTTATGGTTACTTACAACCCGCTGAGCACCAATATGCCCCATCAGCTCTAGCTTCTCGACAGGTGTTTGCAGAGCTTTCTGCATCGCAATGACCAAGTCTTCCACTGACCCAGGAGGCACTAACCAACCGCAAACTTCAGACTCAACAAGCTCTGGAATGCCAGCTACATAAGTACTAATGACAGGACGTCTCAGTCCCAAAGCTTCCATGATGACAACTGGTAACCCTTCTGCGAAGCTAGGAAGCACTAAGGCTCGAGCAGCTAAGATGATTCGGCGTACTCGATCGCCGTCTGCCCAACCTGTAATTTCGACATGGTTCTGCAACTTCAGCCGATTGATCGAAGCTTCTAGTTCATTTCTCATTGGCCCATCTCCCACTAAGGTTAGCTTGAAAGGTAAGCCTTGCTGCATTAGATGACTAGCAGCATCCAGTAGCAGCAGTTGACCTTTCTCAGGACAAAGACGACCAACACAAACTAGATGCGGGTCTACAGAAATTGGGGTCGGCACAGCGGTAAGAAACTCTGCATCTACGCCACAGTGGACAATATGAATTTTCGACCAATCTAGTAGCGGGCACCAGCGATAGAGTTGGCTTCTGCCAAAGTGACTGACAGCAACGACAAATGCAGCTCGAGCGACCTTTTCGGGTAGCGAAATTGCTTTGACTTTGTCGAATTCTTCTGGACCATGCACAGTGAAACTGTAGGGTGGGCCACCTAGTGCATTGCAGAGTAAAGCTACCGTCGTTGAATTTGTACCAAAATGAGCGTGCACATGAGCAACCTTAGCTTTCGCAAACCAGTTTAATAAGACGCAAGCCTCAGCAAAGTAGGCTAAGTGGTGCAATACACTCCGTTCAGCACCCTGGCTTAGCCTTAAAGCCAGTCTTAAAGTTTGAAGAAATCGAACAGGTCGCTTAATCGCCACCCAAAACAGACCAACCAGCAGCCCTACAACTCCATTGCCTAATACGGGCTGTGTCCGATTAACCTCTTCTTGATCTGCTGGATCAACCAATTCAGCGTGGCAAGCACGAATGGCAAAGCGTCTAATTTGCAGACCATGCGCTTCAAGAGCAGCAATTTCTCGCCGAATAAAGCTGTGGCTCACCTTAGGGTATTGATTGATTAAATAGGCGATCGTTTGCGACATTTGGTTCTCTAACAGCGCTCAGGTCAATGGTAAGCCTAATATGAACGAAGGGTCTAGCAGACTAAATTAATACAGCGTCGTCTTTATCTATTCTTGTTTATCGGAAGCACTTACACAGGCAGGAATAAAGTTTAGATAAATCCTACCAAAATGTTTTGTAATTTTATTTTTGTCGAATTTTAAAGATTCGGTGATCTGTTATGCTTGAGCTGTGGAAATCTAGGTGCAATCTCTTTCCAGCACATCACTAAATCACCCGCAGGCTCTTCTGCCCTTAAAAGCCAGCTCTTACCAGTAGCCTGCCCTACCGGACACAGATGGCGCACGTTCCAGTTAAGAGTAGGCGTTGGCAGGAGCCATTTAAGGCCCTATTTTGAGCAGTTTCCCTTGTTTTCGCCTTTTTTTGCGGGATTTAGAGGCTTTCCACATTTTGCTACAAATAGTGAACCTTTAAAGCATCCAAGGCTTTATGTCAGTCAATCAGGAGCCAGCTTGTTGTAGATCGTCGCTAGCTCACATGCTATTGATGGAACCTATTAATACTCCGAGAAATCAAAGGTATTGAACTCTGAAGCGGAAGCTTTTGTGGGTTTGACTGTCTCCCCCTCAATGGGTGTCGCATCGCGCAATTGATGAGCGCTTTGTTCCAGGGTGGTAATTTCGACATCAAGCACGTCCAAGCGGGATTGGATGCGATCGCGCCGTTCTGCCAAGGTGGTTAACTCTTGCTGGAGGCGCGTCTTCTCGTTCACTAGCTTGTAAATATCCAGATAAGCTGCTGCTTCCGTCTTCTGACGGGGCATGGTGCTAATTTTAGGGCGGATTTGCGATTGGGATGGATGGGGTCGCATGAAAATTCCTGATATTGATAGGGTTAGAGTGCCCAATTCAACCGACAAATTGCTACCGCTTGAGCATCCGCTCGGATTGAGCAAGGTCAGCTATCGTAGTTGTCGGTAAGGCGCTATCGTTAACAGAAGTAGTGGCCGTTTCGACGTTTGTCAAAGATGCTATGGAGCAACCTTCTAATCTTTTACTGAAACTGAGCCAGAAACTCTTTGAAGACGCTGGCGATCGCGCACAGTTTATTGATGCATTACTACACCCGAAAGCGTTTAATCCTTGTATTCTTTGGTGCCAAGAAAAACCAAGCGATAGCCCATTTGAAACTGAACCACCTCTAATATGGCAGCCTGCTTTTGTGGAACGTTTGGCGATCGAGCTAAAGCCAGGTCAACATCCGCTGCACAGTCAGGGGGCTTTCTACTGCCTTGATTTTTCCTCTGTTTTTGCCGCTTCTACCTTACTAACGCTTACAAAACCTGTAGATTTAGTCATTGATGTTTGCGCGTCACCGGGCGGTAAAAGTATTTTTGCCTGGACTGCTTTAAAGCCAAAGCAACTGCTAGGCAATGAGGTCATTGGTAAGCGTACAGGTGCGTTGATTTCTAATCTGAAACGATGCCAAATTCATCCGGCGATCGTGCTTCGCTTGGATTCAGAAATTTTAGCGAAAGAGATTCCTCAAACGGCTCAAGTTGTCATTGTAGATGCACCTTGTACGGGGCAATCGTTGCTAGCAAAAGGCGGAAAAGCGCCCGGTTGCTTTCATCCCATAACGATTAATAGTAATGCAAAGCGGCAAAAGCGCATTTTGGCAAACTCAGCCCAGCTTGTTGTCGCTAATGGCTACCTGGCCTATATGACATGTGCGTATTCTCTCGAAGAAAATGAGCAGGTTGCTGCGTGGTTTTTAAGGCAATTTCCGCAATTTCAAGCGGTAAAGGTACCTCATCTAAGTTTGTATCAATCACACCTGACGGACTTCCCTTGCTATCGTATGTTTCCGCAACAAGGATTGGGAGCAGGTGCGTTTACTGTGTTATTCCAAAACACTCAGGATGGGCATCGTCGAGAATTGCCTGAAACCTTTTTTACTCGTCCTGGGCTAACCGTTCTGCCTTTACCGGACAGAACGATCGCTACGCATTGTGAAGGGTGAGCAAGGACTATCGCGCAGTTACGATCGGCATACCCAGGATATCTTCAATCCGAGGCATTTCGTTGAGGGGGATGACGCGACCTTCATCTTCAAAATCAGGGATCTGGTCGAAGTTGAGGTAGCGATAAAGGTCAGCCGCGAAAGGATCGATCTTTTGGGTGACGATCGCCATATATTCCTCAACCGTGGGAATTTTGCCCAACAGCGCGCAAACCGCTGCCAGTTCTGCCGAGCCAAGATACACCTGAGCGCCCTTGCCCATGCGATTGTTGAAGTTGCGCGTAGAGGTTGAGAAGACCGTTGTACCGTCTGCCACTCGTGCCTGGTTGCCCATGCAGAGTGAGCATCCCGGCATTTCGGTTCTGGCTCCGGCAGCGGCGAAGATGCCATACATGCCTTCTTCTCGCAGTTGTTTTTCGTCCATGCGGGTAGGCGGGCAAATCCAGAGGCGCACTTTGACGGGACCTGCACCTTCGAGAATTTTGGCGGCGGCGCGATAGTGCCCAATGTTGGTCATGCAGGAGCCGATAAAGACTTCGTGGACGGGATCGCCTGCACATTCAGACATCAGCTTCACGTTATCGGGATCGTTAGGAGCAGCAACGATCGGCTCCGTCACCTGATCCAAATCCACCTCAATAATTTCGGCATAGTCCGCATCGGGGTCAGCAGACATGAGGCTTGGGTCAGCCAACCATTGCTCCATTTTGGCAACGCGACGCAGAATGGTGCGCGCATCGCCGTAGCCTCGTGCCACCATATTTTTCAGCAAAGCGACGTTCGATCGCAGGTACTCTGCCACCGTATCCGTACTCAGCTTGATGGTCGAACCCGCACAGGAGCGTTCTGCCGTTGCATCCGTCAGTTCAAACGCTTGCTCCAGCTTCAGATCGGGTAGCCCTTCCATCTCCATGATGCGACCGGAAAAGACGTTTTGCTTGTTCTCCTTAGAAACCGTCAGTAGTCCCCGTTGCATGGCGGTATAAGGAATGGCATTCACAATATCGCGTAGGGTGACACCTGGTTGCAAGTTGCCTTTGAAGCGTACCAGCACCGATTCGGGCATATCTAGCGGCATCGCACCGAGGGCGGCGGCAAAGGCAACCAGACCGGAACCTGCCGGAAAAGAGATTCCCAACGGAAAGCGAGTATGGGAATCGCCACCTGTGCCAACGGTGTCGGGCAGCAGCATCCGATTCAGCCACGAGTGGATAATACCGTCGCCGGGATGCAGCGCCACACCGCCGCGCTCATGCATAAAGTCAGGCAGATCTTTGTGGGTTTTAATATCGACTGGTTTAGGATAGGCAGCGGTATGGCAGAAGCTTTGCATCACGAGATCGGCGCTAAAACCCAGGCAGGCAAGCTCTTTAAGTTCATCGCGGGTCATGGGCCCAGTCGTATCTTGCGATCCAACGGTCGTCATTAAGGGTTCGCAGGAGGTGCCAGGACGCACACCGGGAAGTCCACACGCCTTGCCGACCATTTTTTGGGCCAATGTGAAGCCTTTGCCTGTATCGACTGGCTGATGTGGACGGCGGAACAACGGGCTACAGTCTAGACCCATATCGGCGCGAATTTTATCCGTTAGCGTGCGACCAATTAAGAGTGGTATGCGTCCGCCTGCCCGTACTTCATCCAGGATGGTGTCGGGCTTGAGGGTGAAGGTGGAAAGCACTTCGCCCGCTTCGTTGGTGATTTCGCCTTTGTAGGGATAGATCGTAATCACATCGCCCGTTTCAAGTCTGGTGACATCGCACTCGATCGGCAACGCTCCCGAATCTTCCGCCGTATTGAAGAAGATTGGCGCAATCTTGCCGCCCAGGATATAGCCACCCGTGCGCTTGTTCGGCACGAAGGGAATGTCGTCGCCAATGTGCCACAGCACGGAGTTGATGGCGGATTTCCGAGAAGAACCTGTCCCAACGACATCGCCCACATAGGCAACGGGATGTCCTTTCTGTTTGAGGGTGGCGATTGTCTCCAAACTTCCTGGCTGGCGCGTCTCTAACATCACCTGAGCGTGAAGAGGAATATCCGGTCGTGTGGTCGCGTGGGGCGCTGGCGAAAGATCGTCCGTGTTGGTTTCTCCGGGCACTTTGAACACCGTTACCGTAATCGCAGCGGCTAGCTCCAGGCGGCTCGTGAACCAGTCGGCGTTTGCCCAGGATTCAAGTACCTGCTGGGCATAGGGATTGCCACTTGCCGCAAGTTCCTGCACGTCATGGTAGGCATCATAAACCAGCAAAATTTTGCTCAACGCTTTGGCGGCTGTGGCTGGAATATCAGCATCGGAAACTTGCAGCAACTCGATCAATGAATGAACGTTGTAGCCGCCCATCATGGTACCCAGGAGTTCAACCGCAGCTTGAGGCGACACCAGGGGACTGGTCGTTTCGCCTTTGGCGATCGCGGTTAAAAAGCCAGCCTTTACATAGGCGGCTTGATCAACACCGGGCGGCACCCGATCGCGCAAGAGCGTGAGCAAGAATTCTGCTTCTCCGACAGGTGGCTGCTTCAGTAGCTCGCCCAGTTCAGACATTTGTGCTGCACTCAACGGCAAGGGCGGTACCCCTTGAGCCGCACGATCGACCACATGTTGACGGTAGGATTCAAGCATCGTTAGAGTCTCTACAGAGCGATAAAGGAATGTGTAAGGGCAGAGAAATTAAGAGTACAGATCGTCGATCGCTAAGATTACTTTCACCGCGCCACCTTTGCGGTGGGGATTGATACGTACTGCATAAAGAAGTGTACAAGACAGCGGCTGATCGATCTCAGCGGTTGTGCTTGGCAAGCACTTGATAGAGTCTGTATCTCCAGTATGTCTTGCGAACGGTCTGACTTGTGAACAACGATGATGTGGGGCGATCGAGGAAAAATGATGAATGATACAAACTATTGGGTTGGCGTTGCATCTCGCAATCACGTTGTCCAGGGCGCAACATCAGGCATGTTTGGGATTGGTCACGGCAAGCGGCAACCCCTTGAGCAGATCGTTCCGGGCGACAAAATTGTGTTTTATGCGCCGAAAATTGACCATACCAAAACAGATAAAGCCAATGTCTTTCAGAAATTCAAAGGGTTTGGCACCGTGCTGGATGAACCGATTTTTACGATAGACATCGCTGGTACGTGTGCGTTTCGGCGCAAAATTCAATTTGAAGGCATTGAGCAGGAAGCTTCTATTCAACCATTGATTGAGGAGCTTGACTTCATTTCTAATAAGACACGATGGGGGTTTCCCTTTCTACGCGGCTATATAGCCATCAGCAAAAAAGATTGGGATTGCATTATGCAGCACTTAACTGCCGCCTGACGAGCTGAACCCTTCTAGAATTTACGCAAACCTCCGGAGATTTTCACCAAGCATCAGGCATCGTCACCAAGCGTCGTCGCTTAAACCTCCGAGGTTTTGGTCAAGAGGCGTCAGTCCTACCTGTAAAAGTGTCACTGGCTCTACTGATGCGATCGCGACCCACTAACTGTTCCGAAGCGCAGGCCCATCTCCTGTAGCCATTTACGATAGGCAATTAAGGTGCGATCGCTATTGAGCAGCAAATCCGTCTGACCACCCAGTGGCAGCAGAGCGGGACGTTGTGCTTGAATGATGGGAATGTCCTGGTTCAGAATTTTTTCTTGCCACGCAATCAGTTCGTCCGCAGGCGTTTCGTGATCATAATTCAGCGCCATCCACATCCAGAGCGTGCTGCTCAAAGCGGCATGGGGTGTGACACAGAAGAGAATGGAAAAGCGGGTGCCTTCGGATTCTTTGGCTAAATAAGCGGTGAACGGACGGAGCGCACGGTAGGTATAGGCAACCACCCCACCCTGACCCGTACCATAGGGGTTGGGTTGATAGACGCTCACTCCTTTAGAAAGTACACCGTCTGGCTCGATCGTCGTCCCATAATCCTCAATTTCAGGATAGGCCGCGTCGCCCAAAATACCCTCATGGATAAAGGGAAAGTGCGCCACATCGAGAAAGTTTTCGATCGCCCTTAGCCCACACAGTTCAAACGCCCCGTAAGGCCCGCACAGCAGCTTGCGATAGGTCGGATCATCCCATTCGGGAAAGGGTGGAATGTCGTGTGTGGGTTCACCGATCGCGACCCAAATCAAGTTGTAGCGCTCTTCTACACGATACGTTTGCACCTGAGCGCGTTTGGGGATGGTTTGCTCAGGATGCGCTGGGATGTGGACACATTGCCCCTCGCTGTTATACTTCCAGCCGTGATAGGGACAGACTAAGGTGGCACCATCTACAGCACCACAGGAAAGCCGCGTCCCGCGATGGGCGCACACATCCTGACAGGCGTAAACTTGACCGCCAGTGCGCCAGAGTACCAACTCTTCTTCTAATAGACGAACGGGCAGCAAGGAGCCTTCTGGCACATCCTCCGATCGAGCCACTGGATGCCAATCATTCAGAACCACTGGATCATCAACCATCTTGCGTTCCTCTGCTAAGCGCCACCCATCTGCTTATATACCTTATTCTCATACGCCAGCTCACCCATGATGTACGTGGCGTGAATCGCACGATCGTCTCCCATCATCATCGTGGCAAAGGCTTGGTCAGCCAGTTCTGCCACTGAGGGTGCGATCGCGGTGGGATTGCGCCGTGCCATGAGTGGGGTCGCTTTGGGATCGATCACAATAAAATCAGCTTCCTTCCCTGGCTCAAAATTGCCCAGTGTGTTCTCTAACGATAGCGCTCTGGCACCTCCCAACGTAGCGAGAAATAATGCTTGGAAAGCGGAGAGATTTTCCCCCCGCAATTGCGTCACTTTATAAGCCTCACTCGCAGTTTGTAACATTGAAAAACTCGTCCCGCCGCCAACATCCGTACCCAAGCCGACTTTCACGGGCGCTTCTACAGACTTTGCTTTTTTCAAGTTAAAGAGTCCGCTTCCCAAAAACAGGTTCGAGGTGGGGCAAAAGGCGATCGCCGAGTGTGCCTCCGACAACCGCTGAAACTCCGCATCGGTCAACTGCACGCCATGAGCAAACACAGATTTATCACCGACTAGCCCTGCGCGATCGTAGACATCTAAATAGCCCTTACTTTCAGGAAATAACTCTGCGACTAGCCTGACTTCATTCACGTTTTCTGATAAGTGTGTGTGCATGTAAACATCTGGAAACTCAGCCAGTAGCTTTCCTGCCAGTCTCAGTTGTTCATCGCTGGATGTCACCGCAAACCGGGGCGTGATGGCATACAAGAGGCGATCGTGCTTGTGCCATTTCTCAATGAGTTGTTTGCTCGCTGTATAAGCTGTTTCAGGCGTATCCGTCAAAAAGTCTGGCGCACGACGATCCATCAGCACTTTGCCTGCAATCATGCGGAGATGGCGACGGCTCGCTTCTTCAAAAAACGCATCCACCGATTGCGGATAAACCGTCGTAAACACCAACGCCGTTGTCGTTCCATGCTTCAACAACTCATCCAAAAAAAATGACGCAATTTCCTGAGCGTAGGCTTTGTCCTTAAACTTACCCTCCGTTGGAAACGTATACTTGCTCAACCATTCCAGCAGTTGCGCTCCATACGCTGCAATCATCTCCGTCTGTGGAAAGTGAATGTGCGTGTCAATAAACCCCGGCATAATAAGTCGATCGGGATAAGCCGTAATGGAAAGACCCGCACAGCGTTCCCGGAGGCTTTCGTAAGCTCCTAATGTTTTAACGTTGCCATCTTCTAAAATCAGCAAACCGTCGGGCAGATAACGGACGCTATCTGCCTCTGAGGCATAGAATGGATCATCCACAAAATCGAGAAACGCACCACGAAACGCCTTTAAAGTCACGCTATCAGTCCAAAAGAGTAAGTAAAGGATTGATCAAGGAGATTTGTCTCATGAAATCATACCCTTCCAGCAAGCGCGTATCTAAAGTGACAAAAGCGAGGGCAGAAAGGGAGAGAGTCGGGAGTCGGGAGTCGGGCGAAAAATACAAAGGCTGAATTCTGACTCCTGATCCCTCCCCCCTATCCCTTCCCCCCCAATCTCAACTCTCTTCACCCCTTACTTTCTATGTCTGGCAAACTGACAACACATGTTCTTGATACGGCTCAGGGTTGTCCGGCGGCTGGTTTGGCGATCGCGCTCTGGTTGATCGCGCCAGCTGGCGAAAAAACGCTGTTGAAAACGGTACTCACGAATGCGGATGGACGCACTGATAGCCCGCTATTAGCGGATGGAGCATTGCAGGTGGGGGTGTATGAACTGATTTTTAGTGCTGGTGCGTACTTTGCCCAACACCTTCAGGACTTGCCCAATCCACCTTTTTTGCATGAGATTCCCATTCAATTTGGTATTGCCGATCCCAATGCTCACTATCACGTGCCGTTGCTGGCTTCACCCTGGTCGTACAGCACGTATCGGGGGAGTTAGGGGTAAGTTTCACCAAAGCGATCGCAGATTGAGCACCAATCGAGGCAAAACAGCTTCATCTGACAAAGTTACTGGAGCCTCCAGGCTTTCTAATGGTTGATTGGGACGATAGATTTCAACAGTGCGATGTTTGCGGTTCAGCAACCAGCCAAGCGTTACGCCGTTTTCCATATACTCTCGCATCTTCGCCTGTGCATCGCTAAGGTCATCACTAGGAGACATCAGTTCCAAGACGAAATCGGGCGAGATCGGTGGAAATTTTTGCTTTTGTTCTGGAGTCAGTGCATCCCATCGGTCTTGTTTGATCCAGGCCACATCGGGCGATCGAAGCGCTTGATGTGGCAACCTAAAACACGTTGAAGAATCGAAGACAATCCCAAGTTTCGCGTGTCGATTCCAGATGACAAAGTCTGCATTTAATTCCGAGTTGTAGCTGCCTGTTTCGCCGCCTGTTGGTGCCACGATCACTAATTCTCCTCGCGTGGTGCGTTCAAATTTGACATCAGGATTGGCTCGACAAAGTTGTGCAAAATGCTCGTCGGTCATTTGCACGATCGCGTTGAAGTTGATGGTGAACGCAGTCATAAAATCGCTTTTGTTTGTTGACGGGCTTGAATTTCGAGGTATACCAGCAATGCATTCACATCGGCTGGATTGACTCCCCCAATCCGGGCAGCTTGCCCGATCGTCAATGGTTGCACTTTCGCCAGTTTTTCGCGGGATTCCTTCGAGAGGGTCTCGATCGCGCTGTAGTCTAAATCAGGTGGCAGTGAACGATGTTCTTGACGCACGATCGCGTCAATTTGGTGCTGTTGCCGCTGAATATAACCGGCGTATTTAATATCAATTTCAGCCCCTTCTTTTTCAGCGCGATCGCAGTCTGGATTCCCCAAACCAAACTGTTCTAAGTTGACATAATGAAAGCCTGGTTTTCGGAGTAAATCGGCTAGCGTCACGGAACCTTTAATGGCTTGTTGGGTATGAGCCGCAATTTGTTTACCCAAGTCGTCATGCTCTTTGACGCGCGTTTCGTGCAGGCGTTCTTTTTCGGCGGCAATCCGTTCCTGTTTGCGTGTAAACAACTGCCAGCGACGATCGTCAATTAGCCCAATGTCTCGCCCTAGCGGAGTAAGGCGTTGATCAGCATTATCCGATCGCAGCAGCAGACGATACTCAGAACGAGACGTAAGGACTCGATACGGCTCCCGCAAATCTTTGGTGCAGAGGTCATCAATCAAGGTGCCAATGTAGCTATGCTCACGGGGAAAGATGACCATTTCTTGGTTGTGAATCAATCGTACGGCGTTAATGCCTGCCACAACGCCTTGAGCTGCGGCCTCTTCGTACCCTGTGGTGCCGTTGATCTGTCCCGCGCAGAACAGCCCTTCAACCTTTTTAGTCATCAACGTGGGGTAGCATTGGGTGGCGGGCAGGTAATCGTATTCCACCGCATAAGCAGGACGTAGCATGGCGCAGTGTTCGAGGCCGGGGAGCGATCGCAACATTTGCAATTGAATGGCTTCGGGCAACCCGGTGGAAAAGCCCTGGATGTAAAGTTCTGGCGTGTCTCGCCCTTCTGGTTCAATGAAAATCTGATGACTTTCTTTATCGGCAAAGCGCACAATTTTGTCTTCAATGCTGGGGCAATAGCGCGGCCCTTTGGCATCCACCCACCCCCCGTAAACAGGAGACAGGTGAAGATTTTCACGAATGATGCGATGAGTCTCGGCTGTGGTGCGGGTCAAATAGCAGGGCATTTGCTCTCGTTTTACCCATGCGTCTGGATCAAAGCTGAACCAGCGCACATCAGCATCACCGGGTTGGGGTTCTAGATTGGTGAAATCGACGGAGCGACGATCAACCCGTGCAGGGGTGCCTGTTTTCAACCGTCCCGTTTCAAAGCCCAGACGGTTCAACGTTTCGGTCATGCCAACAGCGGCAAATTCTCCCGCACGTCCCGCTGCCATTGACTTATTGCCAACCCAAATTTTGCCGCCTAGAAACGTACCTGTGGTCAGCACCACCGCTTTGCACTGAAACGCCACACCAAAGTAGGTTTGCACCCCGATGATTTCGTCGTTGTCACCCAGGATTAGATCGGTCGCCATGCCTTCGCGGATCGTCAGGTTTGCCTGATTTTCCACGATCGTTTTCATCACCGCCGCATATTCGCGCTTGTCTGTTTGTGCCCGTAAAGCCCAGACCGCAGGCCCGCGTGACGCATTGAGTACCCGTTTTTGCAGATAGGTGCGATCGGCCATTTTGCCAATCTCGCCGCCCAACGCATCCACTTCATGCACCAGTTGCGATTTAGCAGGCCCACCCACTGCGGGATTGCATGGTTGCCACGCGATTTTATCCAGAGTCAGTGTCAGCAAAAGCGTGCGACAGCCTAGCCGTGCCGTTGCCAGTGCTGCTTCACAGCCAGCGTGTCCGGCTCCTACCACCACTACATCAAAGGCATCCAAAAATTCAACGGACGATCGCACGGTCATAGGAGACTCTACGGCTTGGACTCACCTCATTTTAGCGGGTACAGCGCCAAGCTTGGGATGCCGCCTTCACGTACTGAGAAGCTATTGCATGGCACGCTAAGATCTTCAGTAAGGCATGATGCGAGTAGACATGAAAATTAAGGCGGTAATCTGGCAAGAAAATGGTGTGTGGTGCGGCTCTGTACCTGCCCTACCAGGATGCCATACCTGGGGAGAAAGCTATGAGCAGTTATTAGAGATGCTGGAAGACGCGATTCAAGGTTGGCTTGAAGTGGCTAGTCAGCAGGAAGAGGTTGAGCCTGAAAAGCAATTGATTGAGCTATCCCTGTGAAGTCTATTTCTGGTAAAGCTCTCTGTAAGGTTGTTGAACGTAAAGGCTGGCTCTTGAAACGGGTTACTGGCAGTCACCATATTTACGCTAAAAAAGGAGTTAGCGTCATTCTCTCGATTCCTGTTCACAGCAATCGAGACTTGCCTATTGGCACGCTGAGAAACCTTTTGAAAGATGCTGGTCTCACCGAGGACGATTTAGAGTAGCGAGCAGATGCAGTTCGGGCACGATCGCTGGCAGTGATCGCGCCGTGATAGCGAACTCCACAGCTTGAAACTCACCTCATTTTAGCGGGTACAGCGCCAAGCCTTCGTCCTAGCGGTAGCATGATCCGCTGCCTGCACTGCATATAGAGGTGACGCAGCTTCCAGAATTTGCTGGTTTTCATCCAATCCAGATGGGCGTGTAGATTCTCAAGCTCAGTCTGCAATTGAGTGTGTGTGTGTTGTAGCTGTCCCTGTGTTAGCCGTAGCTGCTCCTGTGTATGCTCCAGTGCGGTTTCAATGTTGTGGCAGTGCTGTTGAGTGAGCGCCAGCGTTTGCTCTGTCTGCTCATTCGTGATACGGATTTGTGCCAGTTGGGCTTCATACGCGTTCGTCTGCTGAACCAGTTTGTTTTCATAGTGATAGATCTGCTTCAGACGAGGCGTGAGCCAGTGCAAATAAGCCGCTATAGCCTGACTTTCTGCCGCTGCCCCGTGCTTACTGAGGGTTACCTCCCGGCTGAGCACCTTTTCGTAGAGCTGAATAATCTGGCTCACGACGGCTTCGCGTCCCCCGGTTGTCCGTATTTGTTGGGAGACTTTCGCAGCATCCAGCGGGTCGTAGCGAGACAGTTCGCGTACCAGGCCGTCAACGCTAATGGGGTTCTGTAAGGTACGAATGCCAAAATTCAACCGTCTGAATTGAGCAAAATTCTCTGTGGTGACCATTGCACCTGTGCCGACTGCATCATGCACGATCACGGCCGCGCCAACAGCCATTGCCTCTAGCGCCGATCGTCCTTTGGCAAATACAATGTCGTACTTGCCTAACATTTGCTCTGGTTGAGCGCAGGCACTTCCCGCCCCAGCCCCTATGATATCGAGTGTAATTCCCACGCGATCGCACGCTGCTTGAACCTCCTTAAGGTAGGCTGAATGACTGGCAGCGTTGCTGAAGACTAGGGCGCGCTGCGGAGTTGGAGGAAGTGGCAAAGGGCGGGGTGAAAAGCGGTCTAAATCCACAAAATTCAATAGCACTTCAATCTGGTCTGCGGGAATGGCGTGTTCATACAGCAGCCGATCACGGCAGGTGTAATCCACAGTCACATACTGACGAATGCGAGGAAAGCGGGGTGGAGCCTCTTCCCACGGTAGCCAGCCGTGACAAAAATAAATGCAGGGCACGCCTGGAAAATGCAGCAGCGCCGTCATTGTATCCAGATGATGCTGACCATGAATAATGTCGGGTGGCTCAGCGATCGCGGACAGGTCAGCCACGGCGGGAATGGTTGCTAGCCGGAGTTCCTCGGCAACCTCGCCTAAATCAGTGCTGTAGGCGATCGGCGTATGACCCCGTGCTAAAAGCGCTGTCGCCAGATCACGCACATAAAGTTCCGACCCTGCCCGTGCTGCCAGCGTATTGTTGGTGAGTAACACTCGTAGCTTCGACACCGACTTTTCTCCTTTGAGGACAAGGCACAGGCAAAACCGCTTCAGTAAAATGCACGGGTGGAACGGTGAAGGGTTACAGAGCTTGCAGCCTATGCCATTGCACACTGGTGTAAAGCCTCTGCCAGTGGATAGAGGTGTTCTCTGCACCGAATGACGTGCTGATAGAAACCTAAGGCCACTTGCTGCTCCCCGTAGCGTTCGTAAAATTGTGGCTCTGCACCATACAGCAGTATTGCTTCTGTCTGGCTGACTGGATGCAACTGTTCAACCTGGAATGCTCTTAAACCCATCTGCTGGATGGCTGCATTCACCTCCTGCGCCAATTCGGCATAAGCCTGGGCAGCCGCTAGTTTACGCGCCAGTGCTGAGTCATCCAACTGGAGTGAGACGGTTAGAGCCTTGAGTGGTGCGCCAGAAACGGGCTGCTGAGGGTAAGCACTGGGCAAGTTGACTAGAGAAAAGCAAAAATTGGCGATCGACTGCTTGCGGCTGTAGTTTGCTCGTGCCACGGCGGCATTGATCAGCAAACGACAGACATCGTGACCGGGATTGTAGCCTTCGAGGGCATCTCCTACGACGTACTCGATCGCGTGTTCGACAAACGCTGTTGCCAATTCTTCCACGGCGGCAGCGAATAGCTCTGTATTGTGCTGTAGTAGCGCTGTGTAAATTTGTCGATCGCTAAACCGCCCGTAGATCGATCCTGGCGTTGCCTGTGCACGCTGAAGAATTTGCGTCGTGGAGGGGAGCCGCGATACGGTCGATCGTCCAGACCCATCCGTTAAAACAAAGGTCATAGGCTTGGCACACTCTAACCAGTGATGCACGCGCAGTTCATGTCCAGGGTGTGCAATGACCAAAGCTGCCTTGCGGTCGAGTAAGTCTGGCATCCGTAAAGCGGACTGTCCCAATTTTTCACCCTTTTACGTATGAACCCAATGCAATTCAAGCATGGTAACTGATCATAAGCGCATAGATGCCAAACACCCGAAAAAGTAGTCGTCATGTACATTCTGATACTCCGGTCTGGCTTCAGTCTTGCTAGCGTTAGCCAGTTGTCAGCAAGGTATGGGTATGGCGCGATCGCTCGTTGGCTCAATCGAAACGCTCTGGCGTTATCCTGTGAAGTCGATGCTGGGGGAAGAACTGGAGGCTTCAGAAGTTACAGAGCATGGGTTGCTGGGCGATCGAGCATATGCACCTTTAGACGTACAGAGTGGCAGGGTTGCCAGTGCTAAGAATCCTAAAAAGTGGGCAAAACTGCTGGACTTTCAAGCAGCATACACCGCAGCACCTGTAGGAGAAACGCTTCCTTCAGTGCGGGTTTCCTTGCCGGATGGTGGGTCGGTAGTGAGTGAGGCGATCGACACCAGCCAGATTCTCTCTGGGTTGCTTGATCGAGAAGTGCAGCTTTTAACCACAGCCCCAGCAACCGCCAGCCTGGATCAATATTGGCCCAGTGTTGAAGGTACGGCACACCAAGAAGCTATTACCGAACTGGTGCTGCCATCGGGTACGTTTTTCGATTCCTGCTCGATTCATGCGCTTACAACAGCAACGCTGGCAAAGCTTCAGGCGCTTTGCCCCGAAGGACAATTTGATTTGCGTCGCTTTCGTCCCAATTTGTTGATCAAGCCAACATCGGATGAAATAGCGTTTGTGGAAGATGCCTGGGTGGGTAGTGTATTGACGATCGGCAATAACGTTCGCCTTAGCATCGACACCGCCTGTCCTCGTTGCGTTGTCACCACACTGGCTCAAGCTGGGTTGCCCAACGACCTGGGCATTTTGCAAACAACAGCGAAGTATAACAACGTGATTGCAGGCATCCGCGCTTCCGTCTTACAGGGCGGCACCATTCATAAAGATGATCCAATTTGGCTGGAAGCACTGTAAGGAATTGTTAGCCTAAACAAAGTATTTATAGACATGTGAGTGTGAATTTTTTCACACGTTTCCTTCTCCAATCGTCACTATAAATGCTATGCCTCTAACTCTTTGGGCAGGCGTAATCGGTGGAGTGTCCCCTCTATTGCTTATTTTGGCGATGATGATCAACTCGTCACGCTTCACATAATTTAGACAAACTGAGAAGGTGTGACTCAATAGGCGATCGTCATCTGACTTTGCACAAACTGAGGTTGTTCAACTTCATCTACGAACGCGATCGCATAATCCTCAACTGAAGTTCGGCTTCTGCCCTCAGTATCGACTAGCAGTTGATTTCTTCCCAGGCGGAATTTGCCTATCCGTTCACCCGGTTCAAACTCGGCAGCAGGGCTGAAAAATGTCCAATCAAGATGAGAAGCTTGGTAGATTTTCAGGGAGTCGCGGTGAGCTAGAGAGGCAGGGCGATACTGGGCTGGAAAGTCAGGAGTATCTACCAATTGCACACCAGGAGCCACTTCGAGACTACCTGCCCCACCTACTACAATCAGTCGTCGCACGTCTGCGCGGGTCAACCCTTCGATCAGAGCTTTGGCGGCATCAATCACCATTGGCGCTAAGGTTGCATTGTTGGCGATAGCCGCCCCCGGTCCTGCCGCATTGATCACCGCATCATGTCCTTGAACGATCGCAGCAACGCTATCAGCATCACAGACATTGCCAACCACAACCGTTAACCGATCGCTTGTCATAGAAAATCGGGATAAATCGCGGACGATCGCCGTTACCTCATGTCCTCGACTCAAAGCTTCTTGGGTAATTTGAGTTCCCGCTGAACCGTTTGCACCAAATATTGCCAGTTTCATTGCAACGCCCTCTCAATTGAAAATTGCCTGTTTCAAAAAATCCGGTTCGTTCATGTGTTGCTTACGCGTGACGATTAAACCACTCAGCAATTTGAGTCACGCATTGATCAATGGTTTCTGGCTCTTCGTAAAACTGGAATTGCACGCTGTTTCCTAGCCAAACTAGCTGTTTATCGGGTGTGGCAATCTGTGCAAAGATGCGCTTTGGCTCAGTAGCTCCAGTAGCAGCGCGATCGGCGTGAATCATCAAGGTTGGTTTATTCAACGTCTTGACCGTTTCATCTACACGGTATGTCCACAATTCTGCTTCGCTCATCGCAGTAATGCGGTTTTCCCAATTGCCATGAAACTCCCAAAAGGGTCCTCGGTCTTCCCAGCGTCGATACCATTCATAAATCGGTCTACGAGGCAGCAAGGCATCCGGATCATCTAAGCTGACGATGGGCATGTACTCCACTTCGCCCCTTTCCTCGTACTGAGCGCGTGCTTGTTGACTGCGTTCAATTCGAGTGAGCGTTTTGTCTTCTCCGCCTGTGTAGTCATCAATTCCTGCTGCTGTTAGGTAATGTCCTGCCACGATCGCCAGTGCCCGAATGCGTGGATCTTCAGTTGTGGCATGAATTGCCCAGTTTGCCCCCTGACACACTCCCAGAAGATAGAGACGATCTTGAGCAACTTCAGGACGAGTCAACAGGTAATCGATCGCGGCTTTCAAATCAGCAACTTTTGCTGCTGGGCTTTCATATCGACGCGGTTCTCCACCACTCTCGCCATGAAAGCGGGGGTCAAATGCCAATGATACAAATCCTGCTTTTGCTAGTCGGGTCGCATACTGCACAGGAGATTGCTCTTTGACAAAGGCAACTGGACCCAGCAACGGCACAGCCGGCGCAGGTTGAGACAGTCGAGTTGGGAGATAAAGCCGACCAATGAGTTCAACTCCGTTACTCAACAAAGTAACTCGCTCTGTTGTATACGCACATTGAACATGGCTTGTCACACCCATCATTCGAGCCTCCGAACGTGGTGGCAGCAAGAAGCTTAGCAGAAATCCCACTGGCGCAAATGTGGCTATTTTGAGGAGCGATCGCCGCAGGGAATCCGTTGAGAAAAGATGTCGCTGAAAACGCATAATGATCCTCTACCCAAGCAACTCAACCGTTTTACACACAGGTAGTGTAAACAAACTGCGATGCTTGAGTCTTGGAGATTTTCCCGAAAAATTGCAAAATCAGATGATTGTTTTAATGACAGATGCAATTAGTGCTGTTGACGATATTGTCTAGGTGTTAATCCTGTGTGACGACGAAAGCTGTTGGTGAAATGGCTCTGATCATAAAACCCCACCGATCGCCCAATTTCCACCAGTGAAAGCTGTTGATTGGCTAATAATTGCTTTGCGCGTTCGACCCGACGCTGAGAAACATATTGATGCGGTGAGGCTCCTATACTTTGCTTAAACAATTTACCAAAGTGATGAGAACTCAATTGCGTGAGGTTTGCCAGTTCTTCTAGTCCTAAATGACTGTCTAGATGAGTTTGAATATAGTCCAGAACTGTTTGCAGTTTTGAGTTTGGCAATCCTCCTGATACAAAAGATTCTGCAATTTCCACTGAGCAGTGATGTTGCAGTAAATGGACTGCAATCAAGTTTTTGAGCGAGTCTAGATAGAGAGAATTATGTGTGTTCTGATTAACTTCAAGGCTGAATGTCAGTAATAGTTGTTCTAGCAACGGATCACACCAGCCGATGCGATCGCGCAATTCAATCGTTGAAGGGACGAGATCGCAGCTTTCGATCGCTATCTTTTTCAATATTGAGTGCGGTAAATAGAGATTTAACACCTCTACCTCTGACTCCCAGAACCATTGGGGCGATCGAAAAGCTGGAACAAAGGTGAACGTGCCCGGATAAGTCGGACGGCAAACTAGCTTCTCGCCATCTAATCGACGCTCTAGATTGCGTTCTGTATTACCAGGGTTTGCAATGTGAAGCGTAATCCAGTGATCAGAAATTGCAGGGTCGGTAATGCGATCTTGCGGCGGTGTATGAACTGTACGGCACACACATAACTCTGACATAGGACAAAAGTTTAGAAATCAGGGTGCAACGATCAAGCTTGCTTTGTGTATCCTAACAGTATCATTCTACGCATTTACAGCAGCCCAACACTGCGTTGGTGTGGACGGAACAGCAGTTATTGGTGAGAGTTCAAGGTTGGATGACCGAGTAGTTTGGCGGTTCGCACAAGCAAATCAAATGATTTTGCTAACAGCTAATCGGAGTATAAAAGGTCATCATTCTCTAGAGCAAGTGATGCGTGAAGAAAATACATCTACATCACTGCCCGTTATTACAACCCGTTATTACAATTGGAGATGCTGATCGAGTCTATCGGTTTCAGGCGATCGTGATGGCGATCGCAATGGCATTGACAAGAAACCTGCTACTACAACGCAATGCATCCTTGTCTATAAGCCCCGATCGCGCTCCAGGTCATGAATCACTTTTTCGTAGACCCAAACGGGCGAGCGATCGGGATTCTGCTCTTGAGCCTGTTCTACCAGATGTCTTGCCAGCGTTTCATTGCCGTTGAGCAACATCACTAAGCGGCGATGCAGAGGAGCAACCTGCCAGGCAGTTGTCGCCGCATCTGATGACTGCGTTTGTGTCATCACCTGTTCGCCCCGTGCAATCAGTTCCTCCACGGTTTGCTGTACCTCGACCTGTACCGCTGCGAGGCTTTCATCCAAACGCTCGATTTTCTCAATCGTGTATGATGCCAACCCTGCTCCAAAATAGAGGGTTTTTTGAAGCAGGTTGTTCAAGCTATCCATAACGATTCGATTCGTTGAGTTGCAGTCCCCTTATTCTGCCTTCAACCCTATAGCAACGTCATCCCTATCGAGAGACAATTCCTTGCCTCTTGACGGTTAAACGAGGCGATCGGCACTATTGTCCAACCAGGCTGGACAGAATCCGCTGCCAGAAGGGGCGCGCATCGCCTTCAATTTGCGGCTGCTTTTTACGAATATCTTGAATGTTCCATCCGGTCAGGCGCGCCAGGTTTTGTGCTTGCTGTTCAAAGCGACGGGGGAGCGATCGGCGATACTGATACGCCTCCCGGCACGTTGGTTTACCTGTAAACTCGTGACGCAGCACATAGCGACCCTGGAACGTCTCGCGGTTGCCCGTTTCCTGGAACACCAGATCTTCAGGGAACTTATCGCGGGTGTAGCGGACGTGCAGGCGGGTGATGAATACGTTGGAGGAGGGGAAGCGACGCGGACGGAATCCACCCGATGGCATGGGAACCGTATCGTCTGGACTGTCGAGCCAGAACACGCCTGCCTGCTTCAGTTCCTCCTGTGACAAAGGCTCTGCGGAACAGGGGTCACAGTTTGCCATATCCCAGGCGTATTCCATAAAGGCTACTTTGCGATCTTCGCGATCATATGCCGTCTGAAACATTGCCTTGTAGAAGTCGCTAAACTCATTTTTGACAAACACTGGGATTTCCGAATCCGACGGTACTTTCACGGTGCGATAGTTTGTGACTTCCGTTTGTCCCTGTGGCGAAAGCACGTAGATGAGCAAATCCTGTGCCGCTTTCGCGTTGATCATGCCTAACCGAATGGGCAACATAAAGCGCGGCGACTCGTAGGCAATTTGCAGGGGACGGAGGGATTGATAGCCCGCTTTGTCGTACTCAGCCAGATTGACCTTCGCCACAAAAAACTTCAGCTTTTGCCGAATGTAGGGTTTCAGCAGTTGATTCGCGCCTCTGGGAATTTTGTAGCCATTTTGAGTCAGCCAGGTTCGCAGCCCATCCGATTCCTTCGCGCTCAATAACAGGATGTCATACTCGCCTACTGTATACCTTGCTTCCACAGTGACACCCAGCGAATCTCTACGTGCCCTGTTCGACTCCTGAGCCACTCCTGACGCAGCGGAAGGTGCTGGAACCGCTCGATCGTACAGCCGCTGTTCACAGGGATCTTCGTCAAAATATTCCACCAAACGCGGCGCACTGAAAGCATCCAGCCGCTCAATGATTTTGGGGTCAGCGACCTTAATCTGATCTTTTCGCAGCACTACTGGCACAGGCACCACGATCGCAAAATCTTTCACCTCGCCCTGGAAGTCATTTGCCATTGTCAGCACAGTACGGTTGCCTGAGCGTGCGATCGCCACCTGCGAAGCCTGGTTATACAGTTTGGCATCTGCCTTCGCCACATAAAAGCCGCAGAACGCCCAGGCACTCGGAGCGACCAGCAGGCAAATAAGGCAGGTAAACAATAAGGTTAGGAGAAGGCGTAGGGGTTTCATGGGAAGAGTTATGAGTTGTGAGTTATGAGTTGCCGAAAAGGACGCAGAAGGCAGGGGCAAGGGAGCAGAGGCAGAAGGCAGAGGGCAGAGGGCAGCAGGTAGGAGAGTTATAAGTTTTGAGTTATGAGTTATGAGTGAGAGCTGAGAGCTGAGAGCTGTCCAGGTTTACGAGCTTTAAGTAACCAGTGCTGTCAATTCTCGCTCTCCCGCCTCCCCTGCCTCCCCTGCCCCCTCTGCTTCTTCCGCTCGACTCCGCCAAACAAACCGATCGCCCGGAAACACAGCATCAATCAAAATGCTCAACGGTGCCAGCGCGAAGAGTGCCCAGAAAACAGCGGTTGAAAGAAACAGGTAGTTGCGAAGGAAAAAGGTGAGGAGGGCGATCGCCATTGCCCACAGCACTCGTCCAATCCGAGCATTGGGAATGGTGCGCGGGTCAGTAATCATAAACAGGGAAAACATCAGCAGCGAACCACTCATCAGGCGATGCGCCCACACATCCCACGTCCAGCCCAGCAAGATGTTGCGAATCGCTTCTAATACGGCGTAACTACCCAGAAAGGCGATCGTCGTATCCCACCGTCCCACTCGCCCGACCACCAAACCACCGCAGCTTAAAAACATCAGCGCATACCAGCCTTCTTCGCCCCACTGCCCCGGTGATACCCAGGCATCCGGCGTGAGGATCAGCGCTGCCACAATGCCAAAGTTGCCGGGGTTGAAGACATGCTTTCCGTTGACCCGAATCAGGAATTTGCTGGCGATCGCCGCCACACACGCCAAAACCATCGTGCTGTAATGATCGGCGCGAACGAGAATGCTCAGCCCCAGCGAGGTGACAAGGGCACTGGGGAGAGAGGAGAGAAAGGCAGG
Organism: Stenomitos rutilans; assembly: GCF_059505485.1. NCBI lineage: Bacteria > Bacillati > Cyanobacteriota > Cyanophyceae > Leptolyngbyales > Leptolyngbyaceae > Stenomitos > Stenomitos rutilans. The sequence continues at coordinate 43,351 of NZ_JCACKR010000060.1, read as the reverse complement.
GGAAAGGCTAAAGGCTAAAGGCTGAAGGCTGAAGGCTGAGGGATGAAGAATGAGGGATGAGGGATGAAGTGTTGAGTCACTTTCTGCCTCCTGCCTCTTACCCCCTGTCTCTTGCCTTCTGCCTCCTGCCTTCTGCCTTCTGCCTCCTGCCTCCTGCCTTACAACCGCTACCATCATCCACTGCGTTATCACACACGTTGCGATCGCCACCGCAATCATGCCGGGTTTCAGCGACCAATCGCGTGTGCCCAACCCCACCACCAGAAAGAGTCCCAAGAAGAGGATTTGATACGTGCGGGCATCATCCCATAGACGATCGTCATTCCAGAACAGCATCGGCAGCCCTCAGTGAAGAACATTGGATGGCTGCTATTATGGCCTCGCTAAAATGAAAACCTGGAATTGTTACAGTTTAGGTAACGGCGTGATTTAGGTGCGCTCTGTGCCGAGCGATGAGGTTAGCCACGACAAAAAGCTGTCTATTCTAAAGACAAACCTAATTCCCTAAGACTGTATGGATATAGATGAGTTTGTTGGCTTTACAGCGCGGGAAAAATATATTCGCAATGCCTATCGCGATCGAGACCTCTCAAAGCCATCGCGCTATACAGTGCGAGAACTGACGGTTATCATTCCGTCACTACTTTTTGTTGGGCTTTACTTCTGGTATGAAGATGTCACATTAGTCTTTGTTGGTTATGCTTTGCTGCTCTGGCACTTAGTGTCTGGACTTAAGCAGAATCCCTTTTATTTGGAATCATACCGAAGTATTTTCTCAAAGTATGAGGCAAAAATAAAAGAACTCGCTGAAGTGCAGCAAGAAGAGGAGTAGGTTGAAACGCCTCCCTTGTAATGTTTAAAGCTATTTGGCTACTGCCTGATCGCCCGCTTCCATGCCTGAATCTCTTGCTGTGCCTCTGCATAGACCCCAGCACGCGACGGAATTTTTTGGGCCACCGCGATCGCTCCCGGAACATCGTAAACTGACTGGCTCTTAGCCACCTGTAAAAGCTGGCTACTCCATTCATTGATAGCATTATCCGCATCCGATCGCAGCGCACTCCCCGCTGGCACCTGATCCGCTGTCCGAATGGCATTTGCCAAGCCTTCGGGAGATCCTGAGTTTGCCAACTGACGAGCCGTTTGCAGGTTTTGCTCTGCCTGCGCCTGAAGCTCCTGATTGCGTAGCTGCTTGCGCCACTGTTTGACATCTACCTGTGCATCGGCATAGAGCGATCGCCCCGACCCAATTTGCTCCGCCATTCTAATCGCAGAGGACAGATCGCCCGCGTTGGCAAACTCTCTAGCCCGATCGAGATAAGGCTGATCCTGAATCTGCTGCACTTGCCCTGTCCAGGTACGCGCTTTGCCCTGAGCTTCTTTATACAATGCCCGTCCTGGTGCAATTTGATTAGCCTGTGCCGCCGCTGCCTGCAAAGAGGCAACATCGCCCTGTGTCGCAATTTGCTCTGCTTGATCCAAAATGGGACGATCTTCAATGGTTTGGACCTGCGCTGTCCAGGTTTGAATTTGCTTTTGGACTTCGCCCCAGCGCGGATTTGAGCGCGAAATAGTCGAGGCTTCCGCGATCGCCGCTGATAGATCGGCAACCGTACCAGGTTGAGACAGAATGCGTGCTTTTTCTAATTGGGCGATCGCTTCAATTTCAAGCTGCCAGCGAACGATGAGCTGCTGCGCTTTGCGGTAGAGCGGACGATTGGGCTGAATGCGCTGCGCCTGAGAAATCGCTTCTTCAATGTCCGGTACCGTGTTCAGCCAAACCTGAGACTGGGCATTTGCCAGCACGGTCAGGTCTTTCACCTGCTCATCGAGGTTAGCAACCTCTGGAATTTTGCTTAGTACATTTAACGCTCCCTGCAAGTCCCGTTGATCGAGCAACGTCTGTGCCAGATCCACCATCTTCTGCCCAAATTCTCCGATCGCTTTCTGCGCCGCTTGATGCACATAACTCTTCTCACCAATGGACTGCGCTAGTTTGATCGCTTCTAGTAAATTGGTCAGCCCACCATCGTCAGCAAGTCGTTGTGCCTTGCCGAGCGTATTGCCATCCTCTCGTGAGGCTGTAATTTTAGTGGTCAGTTCGTTGTACTTCGTGGTTTGCCAGAAGTCGTTGTCTACGTCGAGCAAGCGCACCGCATAGGAAAATGCCTGTCGCCAATCGAGGTCTCGCAGTGCTTGTTCTGCTTTGCGGTAAAGGGTCTCCGCTTTGGACCAGATTGTTTGCCAGCGCTGCACCCGTTCTTCAACCAGCTTATAAGCAGACACTTTTGGCGAGATCCGCCGTGCTGCCGCGATCGCCTCATTCAATTTCCCAGCATTGAAATCGGCTTCGGCAAGCTTTAAGACTTCCAGTGACCAGAGTTCGACCAGGCGATCGGCTTCGTCCCGTAGCGGATGATCCTTGGGCAGAGAATCGACCAACGCGATCGCTTCCAGCAAGTCGTTTGAAGTCTGCTTGCTAGCTGCCAGTCGCGCACACTCAAAGCGCAGAGACGCTGAAGCCAGCGGCCAAAAAATGGCTGGACAGTTGGGTAATCCAGGCAACTGGAGCAGTAGGGCCAATGCCAGCGCGCCTGTGCCCACACAGCCAACTCCAGTCACCAACAACCAAACTTTCCAGCTATAAAGCCAGCGAAACCAGCGACGGGGTACCCTAACCCTACTAGAAGGCTGACTAAGCGCTGGCCCCTCTGGGCCGATTTGCTTAACAACGCGCGGTTTAGGCTGCTTCGAGGGTCTGGGTGGTGGCGGTACAGGCCGCGAGGGTTGCGGTCTAGGTAAGCCTGATGTCTGTGGGCGAGGCTGTGAGACAGAGGCCGCTGCAACAGGGTGTGACGTTGTTTGCGGAGGCAACGTCCCATCGTTTCTACCTTCGTGCGATCGCCTTGACGGCTGACGGTCTGGTGTGCCCGAATCTCTAGTCATACTCACAAAACAAGCAGCAACGCTGCGTGAAAGCCTCAAACCATCTGCATAGATGCCATGCTACTCTTCAAGTTCCAAAAAGCCAAATGGGTTTGTAGGTTACTGAAGTCAGACCGCATTAGAACACAAAAGCGTCATTTCTGCAAAAGTCGCTTTCTTAATTAGGACTTACGCAAAAGCGGTCATCCTTCGCCCCCTAGCCCCCAATTCATAGCCCTACCGGGCATACCCTTCGGGAAGCAAGCTACAAGAAAGGGGGGAACCGAGCCAATGAAAGCCCCCAGAGTTAGGAGTTTGGGGCAAATGCGTCAGCTCTATTAATGTCCAGTGTTGTGCTTGAGCCTCACTCAGCGATCGCCAGACTAAACGCAGCGATGACCAACAACGGCGATCGAAACAACGACAGAACTCGCAAGACGCGCTAGCCTTTTACAGACAACGCTAACGCTCAACTCTACGAACTCTTACTTGGAGTACAGTGCCTCAGAATGAACTTGCGAACAGTCATCGCAACACGCTACGTGACTCCACTACGTGAAGGAGGTTCCCTACCTGCCATTGTCGAAGCCGATGACGATGGTATGTACGTGCTCAAATTTCGTGGGGCTGGGCAGGGAGCCAAAGCACTCGTGGCAGAGCTGGTTGCAGGCGAAATCGCTCGTGCGATCGGGATGCCAGTCCCCGAAATTGTCTTCGTGACACTTGACCCTGATCTTGCACGCACGGAGCCTGACCCCGAAATTCAAGACTTGATCCGGGCGAGTGCTGGACTGAACCTTGCGCTGGACTATCTGCCTGGTTCCATGACCTTTGACCCGATCGCAGGACAAGTTGAGGCGAAGCTTGCGTCGGCGATCGTATGGTTTGATGCCTATATTACGAATATCGATCGCACACCGCGCAACGCCAATATGCTGGTCTGGCATCGACGGCTTTGGCTGATCGACCACGGAGCCGCGCTGTACTTCCATCACACCTGGCAAAATTACCGCGATCGTAGTCGAGCACCCTTTCCAGCTATCAAAGATCATGTGCTACTGCGCTTCGCCAGCGAACTACAAGTAGCAGATGAAGCGCTCACCGCACGACTCACCCCCACTATCATCGACCAGATCGTGCAACTGATTCCTGATAGCTGGGTGGTAGACAGTGCTCCCTTTCCAGATGCAAAACACTATCGGGACGCGTTCATTGAATATTTGGTGAGACGATTAGAAACACCCCGCGCGTTTCTGGAGGAAGCCCTACGTGCCCGATCACTTCACGTATGACTACGCCATTATTCGCGTCGTCCCCAAAGTTGAGCGTGAAGAGTTTATCAACGTGGGCGTGATTGTCTCCTGCGCCAGCAACGGCTTTCTTGAGGCCCGCATTGAGTTGAATGAGTCGCGGTTGTTGGCGATCGACCCCACGCTGGATCTCGACCTCATCCGCAGCTACCTGGCAGTAATTCCAGTGATGTGTGCAGGTGGCAAAGCGGCTGGCGCGATCGGTCAACTACCCATGAGAGAACGCTTTCACTGGCTTGTTGCGCCTCGTAGTACGATCATTCAAACCTCGCGAGTTCATACAGGTCTCTGCAAACACTTACCAGATGTCATAGAACATCTACTTAACCTTATGGTGCGAACATCTCGCCATAGAGATGGTGAAGACATCTGCTGATGAAAACTGGGGCGCTAGGATTCGAACCTAGGGATGGCGAGACCAAAACCCGCTGCCTTACCACTTGGCGACGCCCCAACGCGTTACCAGAGTATATAGTAGCAGTTTACGTCCCAGACATGTCAAGAATTAAAAGTAAAAGACGCAGTGAACAGCGATCGAAACGTCAACAGCCCCTTCTTGACTGCTTTTACGCCTACCGATGCCTTTAAGCAGCGGCTGGCAGACGTTCAAGGTAGCTTATAGCTGGTCACACGTAGCGTCAGTTGGCCCTGTTCTGGGTCATGGTTAAAAATAAAGGCTCCTTCCACTTTCTCTCTTTTAGATAAGAAATCGACTTCTAGATGGCCTGTTTCAACAATCGTGCCACCAACTCGTAGCTCTGCCAGGATATATACCGACTCAGCCGTTTGTCCACCGTTATTTGTGACAACGAACGGCACATAGAATTGCCCATTAGCGGCACGAATCTTTTCAGTGTTGCGTACAGAAAGGACAGGCGGTTGTTGTTGTTGCTCATCCAGCCAGGTATAGCCAACTAGCCCCACCACGATCGCCAAGATAAAGGACGCCATGCCAAAGGTAATCCATTCAGCACGCGATCGCGGTGGTTCGTCAGTGCGAGGAGTTTGCGCTGGCTGATTCATACTGCTAGCCTGCCTGCCGCGCCGCCTATGGTGGTTGGCAAACCCAGCAATAATGTTTGCTCTAACCACATCGTCCACGGGTCGCTGAGAGTAAGACGCTGAAAGAACCACAGCATCATCACAGCAGCGACTAATGACACCAGGTAAGACATCACCGTTTCACTCAGGGGACGTTGAAAAATACCTTGCTGCTGCCGACGTTTGCGCTGATCTGAAAAACCTGCCTCAAAGACAATGCCATACGAAATTAGCAGGGATGCTGCCATGATTCCTAGCAGCCACGGCGCTGAAACAGCCGCCGCTAGCATTGGAATCTCATCAGTAGGCGAAATATTAAAGCCAATGACGATCGCGCCAATGAGAGTCGCACCAATATCAGCCAGGGTTGCATTGAGTGGGCTTGCGGCCTCCGCTTTGGATGGCGAACTACTATCGAGTGTTTGTGGCTCAGCGGCGCGAGTATCTCCCAAAAATTGACCAGCCAACGCAACTCCCAACGCAAACGGCACCGACTCAAAAATCACTTTGCCTAACGATTCGCGCAAAGGTGCGTCAAACGTCAATTCCCTCAAAAGCAAGAGCACAGAAGCCGAGCAAACTAAACCGATCGTCATTGCTTCTACCGTATCGGTAAAGGCTTCGTAGGGGCGAGACCGCCTCGTTCGACGAAAACCTTCGGTGCGGTTGAGCCAAAAAACACCGATAAACGTACCGACGATCGCCATCACGATTCTGGGCGCTTCAGCCATCGAGCCAACCCACCAAACCTCCATTGTGTAAAGCAGCGGAATACCAAACAAAAAGCCGCCACACGCTCCCCGCACAAGATCGTTCAGCTCAGTGGCCCACGCTGATTGGTGTCGTTTTTTTGCTAAAACCATTTTTAGTCTCTCTTCCGCTCTCACAGCAGCGTTAGCCAACCGCTTGTAGAACTCGGTTGCACTTTCTGGGACGGCATTGAGCGCGCAAGCTTTTCAAGCTTTCCATGCCCCATTCACGACCCCCAAAATAACGTCAATCCCTTCTTGAGCGTCTATGCGAAATTGACAGATTACTAGTTTACGAGTGATTAACGGACAAAAGCTGATGGTTGAGAAAGATGACCAATTCTTCGACTGTAGAAAAACTTTGCGGATCGAAATGATTGCTCAGATCCAGCCCAAATGAGACTAAGAAATCTTCAGTGAAGGATGTTTGCCAATCAAACCAGCAAACGAGTGGAAGGTAGAGATCTTCAGTTAGACGGTCATTTGGCCGCACTCTAGAAAACTCTAGCCCAGAATACGCCTGCATCTGGCTGTAGACAAAAGCGGCAACTGGCTGGGTAACTCCTTGCACCTGCCAGAATTGCTCAAACCACTCATCACTGCTTAGGGCAGGGCGATCGCGCAGAAACCGATTAACCTGTTGGCGCGTGCGCAGATCAGGACTGAGATCAGCGTAAGCCCTTAAACTATCAAAAATGTTCCTGAGCCGTCGCCACATGCGTCTAACATTGCCAAACTTTCCTTCAGTATTCCCACCCTCATAGGGATCTCTCTAGTGGAAAAGACTCTTGTATACGCTTGCTTACTGCTTGCCAGACAATCAGTTCAATGACAACTGACCTCAGCAAAACTGGATTTTTAACATCCAATTCAGGACATGGATTCCGCATAAGCAAAAAATTCCCTTTCCATTGCAAATCAGGAATTTTACTGAGCTGTATGGGGACGAGATGAGGGAACGCTAAGAATGTAACATCCACTTGGGGAGTGTTCAAGCGAGTGAAAACTACGTTTGAGGCTAAATTTTTGCAAGCTTTCGCTCAGCAACGTCGGGAGCAAGGGTTTACGTTGATTGAATTGCTGGTTGTGATCATTATTATTGGCATCCTGTCATCGATCGCACTCCCGTCTTTTCTGAACCAGGCAAGCAAAGCAAAAGAGTCTGAAGCCAAGCAATACATTGGTGCCTCTAATCGTGCGCAGCAGGCGTATTACCTGGAGCGCAGTCAATTTGCTGTGAATTTTGTCTCGCTGGGTATTGGCATTAAAACCGACACCAACAATTTCACATATGGCATTGACACAACCGCAGGCAGTACATCAGCGATTATCCGTAACGTTGCCTATCCCCGAAATACTGGGGTGCTGCGCGCCTATACCGGAGCCGTCGAGATTGATAATGTCAATACGGCAGTCTTTACCGCGATCGCCATTCTCTGTCAGTCTCAAGCACCGTCAGGTGGCGATCCTACAGGTGTACTGTCGAATGTAGCGACTGGCACCCTCTCGCGCTGCAACACGGGCTGGCAAGAGTTGACGAAATAGGGTTCACTCAGTAGAGGTCGTCCTTGCATCGGTGACTCGGAGCTGAGAGCGATAGAATAGGAAAGATTATTTTTCCCCTGCCCCTATGCCCGATCGCGCCGACGGTTCTAAGCAAGCTAACGGTTCTAAGCATCCTATAGCTGAATCGCATGACCATCCCGCCAGTCATGCCATCGCCCAAAATACGATTCGCATTCGAGGCGCACGCCAGCACAACCTGAAAGATATTGATCTGGAGCTACCCCGCGATCGCCTGATTGTGTTTACAGGCGTGTCCGGTTCGGGGAAGTCTTCGCTAGCCTTTGACACGATTTTTGCCGAAGGGCAGCGCCGCTACGTAGAATCACTCAGCGCCTACGCTCGCCAGTTTTTGGGCCAGGTTGATAAACCCGATGTGGACGCGATCGAAGGCTTGAGTCCGGCCATCTCCATTGACCAAAAATCGACCTCCCATAATCCTCGCTCTACAGTCGGCACCGTCACCGAAATTTACGACTACCTGCGCCTGCTGTACGGACGGGCAGGCATTCCCCATTGTCCCCACTGCGATCGCTCCATTTCGCCGCAGTCCATCGATCAAATGGTTGATCGAGTGATGGAACTGCCCGATCGCACGCGCTTTCAGATTCTCGCGCCCGTCGTCCGAGGCAAGAAAGGGACGCATAAAAAGCAGTTATCCAGTCTGGCCGCTGATGGCTTTGTGCGTGTGCGTATCAATGGTGAAGTGCGAGAACTCAGCGATGCGATCGAGCTTGACAAAAACCAGGCGCACACGATCGAGATTGTGGTCGATCGTTTGATCAAAAAAGCAGGCATTGAAGAACGTCTGACCGACTCTCTCGGCACCTGTCTCAAGCATTCCGGTGGGATTGCAGTTATTGACGTTTTGCCGGACGAGGCAGAGGGCAGAGGGCAGAAGGCAGAAGGCAACGTAGTCGAACTTCCCACAGGCCAAGCTCTCCGTGCTGCCGAAAAAGGCGGCAACTACGGTATCTCCGACCCCACACCCCACACCCCACACCCTACTCCCCTCATTTTTTCCGAAAACTTCGCCTGCCCCGAACACGGCGCTGTGATGGAAGAACTGTCCCCCCGCTTGTTTTCCTTTAATTCACCCTACGGTGCTTGTCCTGCCTGTCATGGGTTGGGCAGTCATCGCAAGTTCTCCGCCGAACTGGTGGTGCCCAATCCGGATTTGCCCGTGTATGCGGCGATCGCGCCCTGGTCAGATAAAGACAATACCTATTACCTGTCGCTGCTTTGTAGCGTCGCCACTGCCTTTGGGTTCGATATTCAAACGCAGTGGAGCCAGTTGACAGAGGAACAACGCCACATTTTGCTGCACGGGTCTCAAGAGGCGATCTGGATTGAAACTGATTCTCGCTATCGGCAGAATAAAGGCTACCAGCGTCGCTATGAAGGCGCGTTGCCGCTGCTAGAAAAACAATATCAGGAAGCCAATTCAGACGTTTATAAGCAGAAACTAGAGCAATACCTGGTCGATCAACCCTGCGAAGACTGCAAGGGCAAACGGCTGAAGCCAGAAGCACTCTCTGTCAAGTTGGGACAGTTTCGCATTGCTGATTTGACGAGCGTTTCAATTCGAGACTGTTTAAATCAGGTGAACAGCATTGAGTTGAGCCAACGACAGGCACAGATTGCCGATCTGGTGCTGCGTGAAATCAAAGCACGCTTGCAATTTCTCTTGGACGTGGGGCTAGATTATCTCACCTTGAACCGGACGGCTATGACGCTTTCGGGTGGCGAGGCGCAACGTATTCGTTTGGCAACCCAAATTGGCTCTGGACTAACGGGCGTTCTCTACGTCCTGGATGAGCCGAGCATTGGGCTGCATCAGCGTGACAATGCCCGGTTGCTCAAAACCCTGCATCGGCTCCGCAATTTAGGCAATACGCTGATTGTGGTGGAGCATGATGAAGAAACGATTCGCGCTGCCGATTATGTGGTGGATATTGGTCCTGGTGCAGGAGTGCACGGTGGGCGTATTGTGTCTCAAGGTAGCCTGCAAGCGATGCTGGATGCTCCCGATTCGTTGACAGGCGCTTACTTGTCAGGTCGAGAAGTGATCGCAACACCTGCTCAGCGTCGATCGGGTAATGGTCGCGCCCTCAAAATCCGCAATGCTTACCGTAATAATCTGAAGCAAATTGATGTCGAAATTCCGCTGGGCAAATTGGTGTCTGTGACAGGCGTTTCAGGTTCGGGTAAATCCACGCTCATTAACGAACTGCTCTATCCGGCGCTGCAAAACCACTTTGGCAGCAAGATACCCCAGCCCAAGGAAATGGAGCCGATCGCAGGCTTGAGTGCATTAGACAAAGCGATCGTCATTGACCAATCTCCGATCGGGCGAACCCCTCGTTCCAATCCCGCGACCTATACGGGCACCTTTGACATCATTCGGGATGTCTTTGCCGAAACGATCGAAGCCAAAGCCAGAGGATACAAGCCCGGTCAATTCTCCTTTAACGTTAAAGGGGGACGCTGTGAAGCCTGCGGTGGTCAGGGCGTCAACGTCATTGAAATGAACTTTTTGCCCGATGTCTATGTGCAGTGCGAAGTCTGCAAAGGTGCCCGCTATAACCGCGAAACGCTTCAGGTGAAGTTCAAAGGCAAATCGATCGCGGATGTGCTAGGCATGACCGTTGATGAAGCGCTGGAGTTTTGCAAAAATATTCCTCAAGCCGCAGCACGCTTGCAAACATTAGTAGATGTCGGTCTAGGCTACGTTCGCTTGGGACAAACCGCACCCACTCTTTCCGGTGGTGAAGCCCAACGGGTCAAGCTGGCAACGGAACTCTCTCGCCGCGCGACAGGCAAAACCCTTTACCTCATCGACGAACCCACAACAGGTCTCTCCTTTTATGACGTTCACAAGCTTTTAGACGTGCTGCAACGTCTGGTAGACAAAGGCAACACGGTTTTAGTGATCGAGCATAATCTGGATGTCATCCGCTGCTCTGATTGGGTGATTGACTTGGGGCCAGAGGGGGGCGATAGAGGGGGCGAAATTATTGCTGTCGGTACTCCCGAAGAAGTGGCCGAAAACACTCACTCTCACACAGGTCACTACCTCAAACAGGTACTACAGCAATACCCACCCGTCCCTGCAACCGCATAAGGCATGATAGAGAAACGCAAGTAGGAAGAGTATTAGCAATGGTCATCTCTACAGTTGCTCTGAATCAGCCTCCCGTCGTCTTGATCGAAGACTACCTGCTCAATCCTCCCGATCACATGGAATGGGTGGATGGGCAACTCGTAGAAAAGAATGATATGACGCTGAAGACAAGCCGAGTGCAGTTAACGTTGGGGCGGTTGTGGAGTGACTACAAAAATACACACAATCTCGGCGGAGAGTGTTACACAGAGACACCTTGTCGTACCAATCAGCAAATCCGTCGTCCTGATCTGGCGTATTTGACACCCGAACTGCTGGCCCAATTTGGTGAACCGAACGTCTTTCCCCAGGTATTCCCGCTGCTTGCCGAGATTGTTTCGCCAACCGACTGTGCTGAGGACGTGTTCAACAAGGCAAGTGAGTATCTGGAAGCTGGCTGCCAGGAGGTGTGGCTGGTCTTCCCCGACAGTGGTTGGATTGTAGTATTAACACCACAAAGCCGATCGCTCGTTACCAGAGGCGAAAACGTCAGCACTCAGACCATTCTGACTGGATTTAGCGTGCCCATAGATGACTTACTGGGTCGATAAAATGCAATCATGCGAATCTGTACAGCCTCGATCGCAAAGCTGAATGCTGATCGCTGATCGCTTTCAACTGCCCTACTACCAAAAACTCGGTGATACCCTTCATGACTCCCAGTGTTGAAATTATCTGTGTTGGTACCGAATTGCTCTTGGGCGACATTCTCAACAGCAATGCTCAATTCTTAGCGCAAGCATTGGCCCAGCTAGGGATGGCTCACTACTACCAAACAGTGGTGGGAGACAATCCAGAGCGTATTAAAGACGTTGTGAAGATTGCCAGCGATCGAGCCCAACTCCTCATCTTCACAGGTGGCTTAGGGCCTACCCCTGACGATCTGACCCATGAGACGCTAGCAGCTTGCTTCGGTGTGCCCCTCGTGGAGCATCCCGAGATTCTTGCAGACATTACCCGTAAGTTTGCCCAGCGCGGGCGCACCATGACGGCTAACAATCGCAAACAGGCACTCTTGCCGGAAGGCGCAGTCGTGCTGACTAACGACTCTGGCAGCGCCCCAGGTATCATCTGGCAACCGACACCAGGACTCACCATTCTGACCTTTCCAGGCGTACCCGCAGAAATGCAGCGCATGTGGCGCGAGGTAGCCGTTCCGTATCTGCAAAGCCAGGGCTGGGGGCAAACAACTATCCACAGCCGCACGCTAAAATTTTGGGGCATTTCAGAATCGGCACTGGCAGAAAAGGTCAACACCTTTTTCGACCTTCAGAACCCGACGGTTGCTCCCTATGCCAATCATGGTGAAGTGAAACTCCGGATTTCTGCCCGTGCAAACTCCGAAGCAGAAGCTCAGCAACTGATCGCACCTGTAGAGCAGCAGCTTCGCCAGATTGGTGGCATCAACTGCTACGGTGCAGACAGCGATTCGCTTGCGTCTGTCGTGGGTGCCTTGCTCAAAGCCGATCGGTCAACGCTTGCGGTTGCTGAGTCATGTACAGGAGGAGGCTTGGGCGAAGCGATTACGTCCGTCCCCGGTAGCTCTAGCTATTTCTGGGGTGGGGTCATTTCTTACGACAACGTTATCAAGGTACGGCTGCTGGATGTCAGTGAGCAAGATCTGGCTGCACAGGGTGCGGTTAGTCATATTGTCGCCAAACAAATGGCAGTTGGGGTGCGATCACGCCTTGGCACCACTTGGGGATTAAGCATTACAGGCATCGCTGGCCCGGACGGTGGTACAGCAGACAAGCCAGTTGGGTTGGTCTATATCGGGCTGGCAGAAGCGGATGACGTGCAGAGCTTTGAGCATCAGTTTGGCACCTTACGGGGACGGGATTGGATTCGTAGGCTCAGCGCTGCTATTGCGCTAGATCTTTTACGACGAGCAATAATAAACAAATCATTAATAAAGTTGACATAATTACTAGAGGTACTTGCTTATCTGCAACGTTTGATTAAGACTTAGATAAGGTGACCCAAATTTATGGAATCTCTACAGTCTTTTTCCGGGCTGTTAACTAATTGATAAATTGGGTACAATTTTAGATAAGTGATCAGGTTGAATCGGCCCCGCGATCGGTGGTGACGACTGTGGGTGACGACCAGACCATAGCGAAGGAGCAATCTGTTCAATGGATTACCTTGAGAAGGTACTTGAAAAAGTAAAAGAATGGGCGCGCAAGCTGATTGAAGCGATTCTTGGGCCTGAAGGACAGCCCGAAGGTGAGCTGATTCCCATTCCGGTCAAGGATTCTCAGCGTCGCTAACCTGTTTTGTAGCTGTCTTGTTCATGATTGAACCAGGCGCTTCGTTTGAGGTGGTTTTGATGCGAAGAGTACGCAACCTTCCCTTGTGACAGCTTCTGGCGCTTGCTCACCTATGCATACACCTAAGAGAGAAGGCTTTAGAGGTTTGCTTAGTCTTCTAGTTCTCCACGGTCCAAACTTGAATCTATTGGGCAAGCGGGAGCCAAGTATTTATGGCTCTATGACCCTTGATAGTATTACGCGGCAGCTTGAGCAGTCTGCCGAATCCCTTCGAGTAAAGCTTTCGTCGCTTCAGTCTAATCATGAAGGCGCTCTCGTTGATGCGATCCACGCGGCTCTGGGGCAGCATCAAGGGATTTTGATCAATGCAGGTGCTTACACGCATACCAGCGTTGCCATTCGCGATGCGATTGCGGCTGTCGCCATTCCCACCGTCGAGGTGCATCTTAGCAACCTTTATCGCCGCGAGACGTTTCGCCATCATTCTTACATCGCGCCAGTTGCGATTGGGCAAATCAGCGGGTTTGGAGCAGACAGCTATCGTTTAGGGTTAGAGGCACTGGTACATTACCTGAATCATACCGAGGGCTGAGAAGCAGTCAGCAATAGCGGTTAGAGTACTTTCGACTGTTGGCTTTCACTTTTGCCTTTTACCTTCTCCCCCCTACTCCTCAATCCTTCCAAGCAATCGCGCTCAAATTTCTTCGTGCGGGTGTTATTGATACAGCAAATGTGGTTCAATCGGGTGACATTGGTTGCGGAATCATGAGCGTATCGCCCCGAATGGAATGAAGACAACGGTTTATCTTGCTGTAAACGGTACCCTGATGCGGGGGCTGGAACTGAACGCCAACATGGAACTTGTGGAAGCAGAGTTTGTGCGGGAGGCGTTCACAGAGCCGACGTATCGCCTGTGGTCGATTAACGATCGCCATCCAGCGATGATGCGGGTCAGCGCAGGTGGCACTGCGATCGCGGTTGAGGTTTGGGCCGTGCCTGCTAGCAAAATGGCGTTTCTGCTGCTGCTGGAACCACCTGGACTTTCGATCGGCAAAGTGCGCTTAGCCGATGGCGAAGAGGTGCTGGGTGTGATCGGTGAACCCATTCTCTGTGAAGGGAAGCGAGAAATTACGGCATGGGGCGGTTGGCGAGCATATATTGCCGATCCAGCGGGACAAAAAGCAACGGCAACGGAGATGGTATGACAGAAAATCCAGTTGATACAGCCGTTTTAGTGGATTACCTTGCGGCACTGGTCGCCTTGCCGCTACAGCCGGAGCATCGATCAGGGGTGGTTGATAATTTTGTCCGCATTGTGGCGATCGCGCAACTCGTCAATGAATTTCCCCTGCCAGACGACATTGAGATCGCATCCATCTTTGAACCCTAGCCGTTGCCTTCGACATTGAATTCATCACCTTAAACCATGAGCCAGGACTACCCAGATGCTAGCAGCATCGCCGCTAGTGTGCGAAGTCAGGAAATTTCTGCCCGATCGGTCGTAGCTGTAGCTTTGAAACGAATCGCTGATCACAATGACACACTGAACTGCTTCACCAGTGTCATTGCAGAACAAGCCCTTAAGGATGCAGATGCCATTGACCAAGCGATCGCGGATGGCAGAGACCCTGGACCATTGGCTGGTGTACCATTTGGGGTCAAGGATCTGTATGATGTGGCAGGCTTGACGACTCTAGCTGGCTCCAAAATTAACGCCGATCGTCCTCCTGCCATTCAAGATGCCACGTTGGTGGCACGCCTAAAGCAGGCTGGTGCCGTTTTGGTCGGTGCCCAGAATATGGACGAATATGCCTATGGCTTTGTGACTGAAAACAGTCATTATGGCCCGTCCCGCAATCCCCACAACTTAAACCGTATGACAGGTGGTTCCTCTGGTGGTTCCGTGGCTGCGGTTGCTGCGGGTCTGGTGCCCCTTAGCCTTGGCTCCGACACCAATGGTTCGATCCGCGTGCCTGCCTCACTGTGCGGTATTTTTGGGCTAAAGCCAACCTTTGGACGCTTATCCCGCGCCAGAACCTATCCCTTTGTTCACAGCCTGGATCACCTTGGCCCTTTTGCCCGATCGACCCGTGATCTTGCCCTTACCTTTGATCTGCTCCAAGGCCCAGATCGGGATGATCCAGCCTGTACCGATCGCCCTGTGGCGCTAACCCTACCCGAACTAGCGAAAGGGATTGATGGGTTGCGCATAGCTGTCGCCGATGGCTACTTTACTAAAGGCGCTGAACCCAATGTGCTGGCAGCCGTAGAGTCGGTTGCCACTGCTTTAGGTACCACCCAGTCAGTCACCATTTCTGAAGCCCATCGCGCCCGTGCTGCCGCATTTATTATCACAGGATCGGAAGGAAGTAACCTGCATCTGGACGACCTTCGCACCCGTCCTCAAGATTTTGACCTTGCTACTCGCGATCGCTTTCTGGCAGGTGCCCTCATTCCCGTCACCTGGTATCTCCAAGCGCAACGGTTTCGCAGTTGGTACCGCGATCGTGTCCGTGAACTGTTCACGCAGGTTGATATTATTCTTGCGCCTGCAACCCCCTGCCCTGCACCGCTCCTTGGTCAAGCCACGCTGGTGCTAGATGGCGAAGAAGTGCCACTCCGCCCCAACTTAGGGGTTTACACGCAGCCGCTTTCCTTCATTGGCGTGCCGATCGTCGCCGTACCTGTGCAGCAGCCTGGAACATTGCCGATCGGAGTACAGATTATTGCAGCCCCCTATAAAGAAGCGCTGGCCTTGCGAGTCGCGGCCTTCCTGGAAGCTAAAGGCGTGGTAGCGGCTCCCGTACCCACCTGGAAACCTCTTTCCTAAAACACTCTAGAGCAGGATCGTTGCCCTACCTCTAGTGTGGTCAGGCAGAAGTAGGAAGGCAGAGGGCAGAAGGCAAAAACTTTGTTTTGAAGACATCTATAATGAGGCGATCGCTTTTTGATCAGCTTTGAATTTTAACACGCTGGCGTGTAGAATGTCTAGTCAGGGCGAGAGTAAATATCAACCATTGTTGGCACACTTGAGTCGAAGCGATCGATTGCAAGTCACATTAACCTTTGCCGAAATCGAAGCCTTGCTGGGTGAGAAGCTGCCTCCTTCTGCCCGTAGCAAGCGCGGATGGTGGAGCAATCGCAGCGCAGGAGCACTGCAAGCCACAGCCTGGATGAGAGCGGGCTATCTTGTTGCCACGATCGACCTGAGCGGTGAGCAGGTCATCTTTACTAAACCGCCCCAGGTCTACCGCGTACAGTGCATAGATGACACGTTGCAGTGGAATAGCGAGTTGATTCGAGCATTACGGTTGCATATGGGATTGACGCAAGCGGACATGGCAAAGGAGTTAGGCGTGCGTCAACAAACCGTCAGTGAGTGGGAAAAAGGCGTTTATGCTCCCACTCGCGCCAGTTCAAAGCACCTGACTCTGGTTGCTGAGAAAGCAGCATTTCGCTATGAGGTCTACTAAGGAATGAGAATTTAATAAAGTAGGGTTTGTTAGGCGAAGCCGTAACGCATCATCTGAGCAGCTTTGGTGCGTTACGCCGCACTTTTCCTGAATGCCGAAGGCTATACACACCCTACGAAAATAACAGCTTATTTAATTCATAATCCTAAAGAAGCGGGAGAGCCTTTTTAAGTATGTCGTCAGGTTATGGAGATGTAGGGTGCAGGTGTAGCTGGGAACATGGCGGCAATGGCTGTAGACAAAGCAATGGAAATAATCCAGTTGGCGCTGCATGAGCGATCGCGCTTAAACTGGGGATAATAACGCAAGCACCGTTTTGACTGAAGAACTCCCCGCATGCACGTCCTTTTTAACGTCATCAGACAAGACCAAACCTCTATCCCAAACGTCGAAACCTTCACGCTCGACGTTGACCCCGGCAGCACGATTTTGGACTGCTTAAACCGCATTAAATGGGAGCAGGACGGGACGCTTGCCTTTCGTAAAAATTGCCGCAATACCATCTGTGGCAGTTGTTCCATTCGCATCAACGGACGTTCCGCCTTGGCTTGTAAAGAAAATGTTGGTAGCGAGCTTGCGCGACTACGGCCAACAACCCCTGCTGGCAAAGACAATTCTGTTGCTGAAGCGATTCCCACCATCACACTAGCACCGATGGGCAATATGCCAGTCATTAAAGATTTGGTGGTAGATATGAGCAGCTTTTGGCACAATCTGAAAGCGATCGACCCCTACGTCAGCACAGCCGCACGCCAAATCCCTGAGCGCGAGTTTCTGCAAACCCCTGAAGAACGGGCAAAGCTTAACCAGACGGGCAATTGCATTCTCTGTGGCGCTTGTTATTCAGAGTGCAACGCCTATGAGGTCAACCCGAACTTTGTGGGGCCGCATGCATTAGCAAAAGCCTATCGCATGGTGGCTGATTCGCGGGATGATGACACTGAAGCACGACTGGAAAAATACAACCATAGTACTGATGGCGTATGGGGCTGTACGCGCTGCTATTACTGCAATGCTGTCTGTCCAATGGAAGTCGCTCCGCTGGATCAGATTAGCAAAATCAAAGGCGAAATTTTAGACCGTAAGGGCGCTCATCCTGGTCGATCGGTTCGTCATCGCACAACGTTGATCGAGCTTGTGAGGCAAGGTGGGTGGATTGATGAGCGGCTGTTTGGCCTAAAAGTGATGGGCAATTCCTTCCGCGATTTAAAGGGTTTGGCAAGCCTGGGGCCACTGGGGCTGCGAATGATGCTCAGAGGCAAGTTTCCTCTCACCTTTGAGCCATCGGAAGGTGCATCTACCGTACGATCTCTGATCGACTCGGTGCAAGCGCTAGAAGCTTCTGAGGGAGCACTTGAAACTCTCGCCGACACACCTGAACCTGTTGGCGGTTAACGCCATCAACCGCTGCTAACGAGGGTTGGTCAACGCATCCAACGGTTGACCGTCCTGATCGTACAGCACCACATCCCACTGCCCGTTGGCGCTGGATTCAAACGCGATCGTGTTGCCATCTGCCGTAATCGTTGGATTGCGTACCTCCGCTCTCAGATTCTCAGTGAGATTGCGAAGTTGTCGGGTTGTGCGATCGTACAGGTAAATGCTCGATCGTCCCTCACGAGAGCCAGCAAAGACAATCAGACGGCCATCCTTCAAGATCCCAGGGCTAGACACAATCATGTCGATCGCGTTTAACCCTGGCAAATCTACCAAGCTATGCATCACCATGTCGTAAAGGTAAAGATCCTGACTACCGCTGCGATCGGACACAAAGACAACATAGCGACCAGAAATACGTGGTTGCAGGTCAGAAAAGTTGCTGTTAAGGCTGCGACCACCTGGGTCAAAGGGGAAGTTGACCGCTTGCGGACTACAGCCCTGCAAAATGCTCGAACAAAGCAGCAACAGGAGCAGGCGATTCACAGAAGCGTGAGGCTGGGAGGGAAATAGGGAAGAGGGAGCAGAAGGGGCAGAGAGCATCACGTCGTTCGTTGTTTAAAGCTCATAAAGAGGCAGAAGGTAAAAGGCAGAAGACAAAAGGCTATTGATCGAGCCACTCCTGACTCCTGACTCCCGGCTCCCAACTCCCCATTCTCAACTTCCTTTCGTTCTGCCTCAAACACTTTTAAGGCGAGGATGAAAGCCGCGATCGCAGTTCATCGGGCACATCTGATTCTACATTTGGCCCACGATCCAGTACCTCAATATCCCATTGCCCCCGTTCGCCTGTTTCAAAGGCAATGTATCGTCCATCTGGGCTAACGCTGGGGTTGCGAAACCAACCCCGGTAGCCAGCAGTCAAGACCTGCGGCTGTTGAAGCACTCGATCGTACAGTTCAATTTCAGGACGAACACCATCGCTCGTCACATAAACAATGTAGCGCCCTGTATAGCTCAGGCTGGGGGACTCTGCGATCGCATGCTGCCGATTTAGCCGAGGCAAACTGACCATCTGCCGCTGCTTGCGATCGTAAAGCAAAATACCACGGTTGCCATCGCGGTTTGACACCAGCGCTAGAAAATGACCATCCCCACTGAGAGCAGGCTGCTCATCACTGTACCGACTGTCAAACTCGGCTGAGACAGTGGCTGGAGGCTCTGCTTGGCTACAACCAACCAGCAGAGCGGCAAACAACACGAGGCAAAAACCGCCCTTGAACCAAACTTTATTTTCAGGTAAATCCCTATTCACGATGACGGCAATGTCTAGAAGCACTTCCAAACTAGCCGTTCCCTTCACACATCCAATTTGGCTTCATGCTGCAAGAAAGCCTCTAATAGCTACCCCAATTGTCTTCTTCATCTGTATCAACTGGACGGTAATCAACATACTCTGAGGACGACGCGCCATTGCGTGATTCAGAGCGACGATCGCGCGAGGTGAAGTTATCGTCTGAGGAGGGACGAGAGCGTCTTGGGCGAGAGGAGGGTGACTGATTACCTGAGCGCGAAGGTGAAGAGCTACGGCTACGAGCGGGTCTATCATCCCAAAGATCAGAATCTTCACGGCTACCGCCGATCGAATCAATGGAGTCATCAGAGGTGCGAGGACGGCGCTTACGGGCGCGATCGCTGGTGCCTGTGCCTAACCGGGCTTCACCTGCGCGGCTGGTCGGGCGACGACGCGATTCTTCATCGTACTCATCTCGCTCAGAGCGAACATCACGAGTTCCCCGAATGCGTCGAGCGGCTGGGCGTTCTTCGTAAGGATTTAACTCTTCCAGATCGGCTCGGTACACCCGACTCACGGGACGTTCATCATCAACGATCGGCGTGTTCCGCTTTGCTTGCTCTGTTGCAGCGCCCCGCAAACGGATGCTTTCATACGCAAAGAAAATGGCTGTGCCTGCGAGCAGAAACTGGTTAAATTGCAGAATAGGGTCAAGCCGCCAACCCTGAAAAAAAAGGATGCCGCCGCAGAGCAGCGCAATGGCCGCAAAGAAAATGTCGTGATCACGAGCAAGCCGAGGACGCAGCGATCGCAACGCATACAGGCCAGCACCAGACGCTGCCAGCGCTATGCCCACAAAACTCGCCCAATTCAGTGAGGCGTTTACCATCGCATCCCTCTCCTAGTTACATCCTATGTTAACGACTGATGCCCAAAATCTCCAACCACTTGATTGAGAAAGAGAACTCCATTCAGGATACCCCCAGAGCATCGTAATCGGTATAGTGCCTTTCTATCTTGAACGAAGACTCACGTTGCTTCTGTAAAACTGATCTCTATACATTGACCTTTACTCAAGTCTCAACGTGGTTACAGCAGTTGCCATCATGGTAAACCACAGGTTTGTAAAGACGAGTATGAGTGTGTAGGGTATTGAGTTTTGGCGTGGGCGCTTTGGGAGTGAGCCTCAGTTGAACGGTGTGACACACGCAAAGGGAAACGGCTGTAAGACTGAGAGGATGACACGATCAGTGAATGGTTTTTGCTTATACCATGCCTGTAGGTCAAAGGCAAAACCCTGGAAACACCTCTAAAAGCAGACAAAGTGACTACCCAAGGCGACCCAGGGCTTTTAACCACTCATTTGGGGCAATTCGTAAATCAGGGCGATCGATGCGACCAAAACCTCGGAGGCTTAAGCAACGACATTTCTTAGATGTTTGGCTCCTGGTTCAAACCTCCGAGGTTTGCGTCAGCCCTGTTATCGTTGAATCTGATCTTTTTGACTAATAAAAAGGAGTCCGCCGAAGATCCCTCCGACCACAATGGCACCTGCCAGAAGGCTGATGAAAAAATTTACTAAAGCAGGAGTCATAGATTAATGTTCCTCGTTGTATAACGTTATCTTCATCATAATCTTAGCGGTCTGTTACCCACTTGAAAAGCAGTTGGCAAAAGGTTTCTTGATCAGACAACCCGTCTTGCTGACGGAGAGGGACAGGAATGGCGCTAAAATTGATGAGAAAGCTGTTTACATCGCTTCAAACTACCGATCGAGCTATGGATTTTACGACGATCGCCTCCTGGACGTTGGGTCCTTTACTGGGCGTTATGACCTTTCTCTTTATCTTTCGCATTGTGCTGACCTGGTACCCGCAGGTCGATCTCACGCGCTTTCCCTTCAATGTGATTGCTGCACCGACTGAGCCGTTTCTAGCCCCGTCGCGCAAAATTGTGTCTCCGATCGGTGGCGTTGATATTACCCCCATTCTCTGGGTTGGCATCATGAGTTTCCTGCGCGAAATTCTTTTAGGGCAGCAGGGATTATTGACGATGATGATGGAGGGAAAAGGGTTTTAGGGAGAAAGGCTAAGGGATGAAGGCTAAAAGCTTTTGAATTTTACCCACTCCAAACTCCCTACCCCTCTGCTCCCCCTGCCTCCCTTGCTCTGCCTGCACCTCACCCCTTCCCCTCTTGCTCCTTCTGCATCATTTGCTCCACAAAGTTGGTGTAAACATCTCCTCTCTGGAAGTCTGGGTTGTCTAGAATTTTCTGGTGAAAGGCGATCGTGGTAGGTAGACCCGTGACGGCACACTCACGCAGGGCACGACGCATGCGACGGATGGCGGCTGGGCGATCGTGCCCCCAAACAATCAGCTTGCCGATGAGTGAGTCGTAGTAAGGCGGAATTTCGTAGTCGGTGTAGACGTGGGAGTCCATCCGCACACCGGGGCCGCTAGGCGGTAGGTAGCCGCTGATGCGTCCGGGGTGGGGACGAAAATTGTGATCGGGATCTTCTGCATTAATACGGCATTCGATCGCATGTCCCCGCAACTGCAATTGCTCTTGAGTGAGGCTGAGTGGTTCGCCTTGGGCAATCCGGAGTTGTTCCGCGATTAAATCTAGCCCGGTAATCATTTCTGTCACGGGATGCTCGACCTGAATCCGGGTATTCATCTCCATGAAGTAAAATTCGCCAGACTGATCGAGCAAAAATTCGACGGTACCCGCCCCGACGTAGTTGATGGCTTTGGCAACCATGACAGCAGCGGTACCCATCTTTTCGCGCAGTGTGGGAGTGAGGGCAGGACTGGGAGCTTCTTCCAGCAGCTTTTGGTGGCGACGCTGGATAGAGCATTCACGCTCACCGAGATGAATCACATTGCCGTGCGTATCTGCGAGAATTTGAAACTCGATGTGGCGCGGCTTTTGCACAAACTTCTCGAGGTAGACACCGGGATTGCCAAAGGCGGCTTCGGCCTCCCCCTGCGCGGCGGCAAACAGCTTGCTCAGATCGCTCTCCTCTTTCACCAACCGCATGCCTCGTCCACCTCCGCCTGCGGTTGCTTTGATGATGATGGGGTAGCCAATTTTATGGGCAATCGCCCGTGCTTCTGCTTCATCTGTCAACAAGCCTGCGCTGCCCGGTACGGTTGGTACACCCACGCGCTGCATCGTTTTCTTGGCGGTTGATTTGTCGCCCATTGAGCGAATGGAATCAGGCGAAGGGCCAATAAAGGCAATTTGATGATCGGCGCAAATTTCGGCAAAGCGTGCATTTTCCGCCAGAAAGCCGTAACCGGGATGAATGGCGGTTGCGTTACGGGTCAATGCTGCCGCAATGATGTTGGGGATGTTCAGGTAACTTTTGCTGCTGGGCGGCTCACCGATACAAACCGCTTCATCGGCAAGCTGCACATGCAACGAATGGCGATCGACCGTCGAATGAACCGCAACCGTCGCAATCCCCATCTCCTCGCATGTGCGGAGAATCCGAAGAGCGATTTCGCCACGGTTCGCAATCAAAACTTTTGAAAACTGCATCTCTAGATAACTTTGTTCTGTATTGAGTAGAATAAACGCTTCTGTGAGCCACTGGAAGAGGAGAGGCGAGAGGGAGAGTGAGGAAAAATTTTGAGTTGTTCTTTAGCCACTCCCTACTCCCCGCTCCCCGCTTTCTGCCCTCTGCCTTCTGCCTTTTTCCCTGCACTAAAACGCCAACTACTCTCCACACTTACAGCTATCCTTCAGTTGATGCATTACAGCGGGGGCGAGTCCGCCCCAGAGGGGAGTGTTAACGTCAGCCGATCGCAGTCCTTCAGCCGTCCAGGAGTTGCAGGTTTTGAGTGCAGAGTAGCGTCCGGTGGCAATGTAGAAGCTACTGTCGCCATCATGCCCACGGCTAATTAGTTCCTGCCCCTGGCTGTTGGTCTGGAAAGACGCTTCGAGGAAGTGCATTAACTTCAAGTACTGAGCCTGATCCAGACTGATGCATTTAAGGGTTTCGTTGGGGTAGTGGGGAACAGCGGTATGTCCTTTGACGAAGAGGGCAGCGGGATTTGGCCGCAGGAGCGATCGCAGTGCGCTAGAGATGCTGATCTTATCCCAGGATGGTGTTTCGACGTAAAAGGTGCGATCGCCCCAGCCAAACTGAAGATAGCGGTAGTCAGCAGGCTTGCTTTTACCCAGCGTGGCTAGATTGAGGTGCTGGCCCCAGTCGAAGGCATCATTGTGAACGGGCACAAAAAAGTTGGTGTGCATCACGTCGCCTGCAACGTAGACTCTATATTTGCAGCCCGTCTGCTGTGTTGGTGTATGCCATTGTCGGGGTGTTACCGCCGCGATCGCTAGGAGTGTGATCGTGCCCAAAATGCCGCCTAGCCCGTATAGCCCTGCCTGTCCAACCCGTTTCCAAACAGCCCGATCATTCATTACTGCGCCAAACGTGTTGAGTTAACCTACCATTGAGCAAATGAGGCTTATTGTTGCGGAATTTTAGACTGTGCATTGCGTCACGAATGTTAGTTAGGCTGCTTGAGTTATTAGTAAAGAAGATATTGGGGGTCTTGATAGGACATTTAGAAGCATTGGGTATTGCTGAGTCAAGTTCACTAAAGGTTACAGATCAATGGCTCTATTCAATCGTTATAATTTCTAGCACGAGTCAATAAAAGGCATAGATTCTGTTTCAAGATTTGGGTGGGTTTTGGTTTAGCTGGAATGAAACGGTTTAGTTAAAAGAGCGTCAAGTATTTTAAGGTTCAAAATTTCAGGAGGAGATTTTTGATATGACATCTGAGGACAGCAGCCCTAAACACCGCGCCTTAACTGATGTAATTAAGCAAATTCTACTGGGCATTGCATTTGGACTATTGCTTACACTTATCCCTTTGTCCTACATCTCGATATCAGCTATAGAGTTGGATTTGTTACATATCATTCTCCTAGCTGCACCAGTTTTGTTTTGTGGAATACTGGCGGCTGCTTTTGGGAACAAGTTTTTAAGCCCGTTGACGAAATTTCTGGAATCCATTCCTCCTATTGGTTGAGTTATTTGCATTAATAATCTCTAGGTCATAGGTTTGTATGTCGTATATTCCAGAGGCTTAAAATATACAGTCTAGCAACTTAAATGTAGCAGACAGCTAAAAGCCGCTGGTATCGAGTCCGAGGTCATCTACTGCTGCTGCTTTGAGCCGTTGGAACGCAATGACATTTAACTGATTTTCCGGTTTGCTTGCAACTGGTTGCTTGTAGACCGAGCGGTACAAACCATTTGTGGGTAAGGCAGCCCATCAACGTCCATCCTACGCTGATTTGCTGATGCACAACTGTCCGTACCAATGGAGCGTCTGTAGCCTGTGCTCTCTAGCCTGTTATCTTTTGTGACCTGACTATGGTGAAACAACGGCTCTTTCTTGGATCGGTTGCCTTTGGCATCAGTTTTGGCATTAGTTTTTTAACAGGCCGTGATCTTGACAAAGCGTTTGCGTCGGGTGTAACGACTACAGTGGCGACAGTGGCAGCCGCCGTAGTGGTTGATCGACAATTCCACCAGCAGGCGTATACACGCATCGCCGACCTCAAACGCCATATCTACGCGTTACAACAACGTCGTGCAGAAGCCTACCACGCCTACAAACAGCTTGAGGCCGAGAAAGAGCAGTTAGAAGCAAATCTACAGACCCTTGCGTTGCCGCCCAGTCAACCGCATTTGGGTAATCTACCCTTACCAAGAGCGCTACCTGCCGCACGCAAAGCGCTGAGTTGGAATTTATCGGCCCCAGCCAATGCAGAACCGTCGATCGCCGCGAGACCGTACGAACTACCCACGGAAATTCCTACTTCTAGGCAGCCATTATACCAAGCCATCCACAGCGAGTCAGACGAAGCAATCAGCCAGCAAATGCTTACAGAGGCAACTGCAACCAAACATAAGATTGAAGCCAACCTTGCGGCACTCCAGGCTGAGTTGAGCCAGATCAAGGGACAAATTACCGATCACCGACAGGCTAGAGAAAAATTGTCGCGGGACATCGCAAATGTCAGGGAAGAGAAGCGTCAACTGGAAGCAACGGCCAAAACACTCAAGCAAGAAGTCCAGGAGCTAGAAACCTGTCGGGTAGAATTAGAGCAGTTTTTGACCTATGCGGAAGCAAAAAAGCGAGAATTAGAAACTGGCTCCAACCCACTTCAGGAAGCCCTCAAGCAATTACAAACGCAGATTGAAGCGCAGCAAGAAGAACTGCATGTACTGGAAGCTCAAATCCTCGATCGCCGCAACCAGAAAGAGGCGATCGAGCAACAGTTAGCCACGCTCACGACCGCTTTAGCAGAAGTGACTGGCGAGTCTCCGCGTGACCTGAACGGAAACCAACCTGCTGGTAGCACCACAACCAATGGTCATAGTCACGGTAAGGCGGCTGAGACTCGTCCTCAAGCTGGGGCGATCTCACCAAAAGAGACGTCCAAGCAACCTATATCGTCCAAACAGCCTGTATTGCCGAAGTCATCTATGCCACTCAAGCAACCAGCGCTAATCGTCAAGGCAGACAGCGAATCTCTGCAATCGCGTTCAGCCCAGCCCAGAACCGCCACACTTTTACCGAAGTCGATCACCACTGAATCGCCATCCGGTCTGCCCCAAGAGTGGACTGACTTCATGGTGCAGTTGCCAGAGTACGAGCTACAGACACTGAAGGTCATCGTTGAGCAAAACCATCCTGCTACGGCACTCAAACACCTGGCAGAAGACAACCTGACCATGCCAGAGCTTCTGATTGATGCCATTAACGAACGTGCACTAGAGACGATCGGTGATCTGGTGATTGACGCAACCGCCGGGGCTGGATCAGCGGCGATCGTCCGCGAGCATCTCAAGCTGGTGAAAAAGCTGTTGAAAACGTATGACGAGTTGGCACACTGAAGAAGGCAGAAGGCAGAAGTAGAGGGAGTGGGGGAAGCAGGGGAGGCGGGGGCAGGGGCGTTGTTATTGTTAGATAGAGAAGAGAGCTATGTGCTGATGGCTGATGGCTGACCACTTGATTAACTCAAAACTTCTACGCTGACCGCTGACAGCTGACCGCTCAAATAATGAAAGGCAAAAGACAGGTAGATTGCTTGTGTTGATTGATCTTGGGATTAGGAGTGTTGGGCCGATCGTGCAACTGCGATCGTCATAGCCCCCTTCTGATCCATAGAACGATAGCATTGCTTGGGAACGCAAAGAACAGGTTTAGGGCGCAGAGTATCGCGTGTAGAAAGCATTACCAGATTGCTCTCTCTGCGTCTCTGCGTCTCTGCGGTGATCCCCTGATCCACTTCCCCCGCTTCCCCTTCTCCACAAGCTAAAAGTGCCGCCGCTTCCGCAACGCTAGGAGTGCCAACTGCCGCCTCGATCGCGCTAGAGGCATTCGGCACCGTCACTGATCGTAGCCTCTCAACCGGATAGAAACACAGAGGCAGGTGGCGATCGCGGCAAAACGCAAGCAAGCCTGCCTCATTCGCTTTTGTGTCGATCGTCGCCACTCCAGCGATCGCGCCTTCGTGCAGTGTATAAGCTCGAAAGACTGCCCGAATCGCCTGCTCAATCAGGCCTTTGGCTGTGCCCTGTTTGCAACCAATCCCAACCCAAAAGATTCTTGGCAATGGCTCTTCAGGTACAGCATGAGTGCTTGAAGCCATGTTTCCCTAGCTTTGACGGTCAGGGGCGATCGTAGGCGTTAACGCCGCTTTAGGGGCAACAGCATCCTTACTCGCGGTCAGGGACAATTGCTGCAAGATAGGCGTTTGGGTAACAGCACTATTCGCCAGCGCAAACAGCGGGTTCGAGAGAATGCCAGCCAGTGAGGTCACGATCGCGGTTGCAACTAGCCCAACTTGCAGCGATCGCATGCCTGGCAGACTCCAGCTAATCGCAGGATAGTTCTTCACCGATTCAGACATTTCCTGCGGCTCCTTCACCACCATCATCTTGACTACCCGGATGTAGTAGTAAATCGAGATCACGCTGGTAATTAATCCCAACAGCACTAGCCCATAAGCGCCGGCCTGCCAACCAGCCCAGAAAAGGTAAATTTTGCCAAAGAAACCAACCAGTGGTGGAATACCGCCCAAGGACAGCAGACATAGGCTCAGGCAGAGGGTCAGAAGTGGATCTTTCTGGTACAGCCCCGAATATTCGCTAATTTGATCCGTCCCCGTCCGCAAGGAAAACAGAATCACCCCTGCAAAGGCACCCAGGTTCATAAACAGGTACGAAATTAAGTAAAAGATCAAGCTGGCATAGCCTGCATCACTACCGATGACCAAACCGATCATGACAAAGCCTGCTTGCCCAATGGAGGAATACGCCAGTAGACGCTTCATGCTGGTTTGGGCCAAAGCCACCACATTCCCCAGCACCAGGCTGAGTACTGCCAGTGCCGTCATGACCAAATGCCATTCTTCGGTGAGTAACGGAAACGCCGTGACCAACAAGCGAATGGCTAGCGCAAAGCCAGCCGCTTTAGAACCAACGGAGAGGAAAGCAACCACTGGGGTCGGAGCGCCTTCGTAGACATCTGGAGTCCACTGATGAAAGGGGACTGCCGCGATTTTGAACGCGATCCCCGCGATCGCAAAGACCAACGCGATCACCAACCCTAGCGACTGGGTAGAACCAGTATCCGCAATACTCCCCGCGATCGCGCTCAGCGTTGTTTCCCCACCCGATAAGCCATACAGCAGCGACAGACCATACAGAAAAATGGCAGAACTGGATGCCCCAATCAGCAAATACTTCAGCGATGCCTCATTAGAGCGAGGATCGCGCTTTGTATAGCCCGTCAGAAGGTACGACGAGATACTCAACGTTTCCAGCGAGACAAAAATCATGACCAACTCATCGGCACCAGACAGGAACATCCCCCCGATCGTGGCCGTGAGCAAAATTGATAAGAACTCTGCCAGGGATGTGCCGGAGCGATTGATATAGCTAATCGACATGAGGATCGTCACCACGGCTGACAACGCCACGATGCCCCGTAAAAGGACGCTCAACGCATCATCGTTAAAGCTGCCCAAAAAGGAAATCGGATTTGCCGTATCCCACTGGTAGTACAGCGCGACTACGGCCGCTAGCAGCCCCGCGATTGAGACGTAGGGTGTCCAGCGCGAGGAGGCCGTCCGTCCCACGATCAAGTCACCCACAATGACGAGCATGAGGGTGGTAATTACAATGCCTTCTGGCAGAATCGTCCCAGCGTTAAGCTGAGCAGCAAGCGTGGCGAAATCCATGAGGAGTTGCTCTATGAATAAGATACGTTAGGGTTACGTGAAGGGAAGACGCGATCGCTTTCTGGGCATCTCTTTCTTTGATAGCCAGAAGGCGAGAGAGTCAGAAATCTTCTACAGTGGATTCTACATCGCAATCTACTGTAACGCTGTATTCCGCAGCATTGGGTTTAAAGTCGATTGTAATCGCGATCGCTCAATGTAATGGTCTTGCTTTTTGGGTGGCAAATACCTGAACGTCCTTCCAGGCAGTTGATCCAACCGACCATAGATTAACAACCCTCCTTCTTAACTTCAGTAGTGACATCTCAGGAATCTCTCACCAACCCCTGGTAGTCACCGCAATATTGGTTATAAGAGAGATTAGAGAATCTGATTGCCGCGATATCCTTTTCAACGTTAACGACCCATGTCAAAGCTTGTCATCGTCGAGTCACCCACCAAAGCACGTACCATTCGCAATTACCTTCCCGCCGGGTATCGGGTAGAGGCATCAATGGGTCACGTGCGTGATTTGCCCCAATCTGCGAGTGAAATTCCCGCAAGCGTGAAGGGCGAGAAGTGGGCACCGCTCGGTGTCAACGTGGAGGCAAACTTTGAGCCACTCTATGTCGTACCGCAAGACAAAAAGAAAATTGTTAAAGAACTCAAAGAAGCGCTGAAGGCCGCAGACGAACTCATTCTGGCAACGGACGAAGACCGGGAAGGAGAAAGCATTAGCTGGCACTTGCTGCAACTGCTCAAGCCGAATGTGCCCATCAAGCGCATGGTCTTCCACGAAATTACCGAAGATGCCATCCGTGAAGCGATTCGCAATTGCCGGGATGTGGATGAACGGTTGGTACGCGCCCAGGAAACCCGTCGAATTCTCGATCGCCTCGTCGGCTATACCCTCTCTCCACTCCTGTGGAAAAAAATTGCCTTTGGGCTATCGGCGGGACGGGTGCAATCTGTATCCGTTCGCTTGCTGGTCAGACGCGAACGCCAGAGACGCGCCTTTCGACAAGGCAGCTACTGGGATCTGAAGGCAACGTTGGAAGGTGAGAGTCAGGAGTCAGGAGTCAGGAGTCAGCAAGCGTTTGAAGCACGGTTAGTCACTCTGGCAGGTGTTCGTGTTGCCAACGGTAGTGACTTTGATGAGGCGACCGGACAGGTCATTGCAGGACGGAATGTAGTGCTGCTTAATGAGGCAGAGGCACGGACATTACAGGATCGGATTCGCGATCGCCCGTGGGCCGTCACTAATCTAGAAGAGCGCCCTGTTACCCGCAAGCCCTCGCCACCCTTTACCACCTCTACCCTGCAACAAGAGGCAAACCGCAAACTGGGACTTTCTGCCCGTGACACCATGCGGACCGCCCAAAGCCTTTATGAGCAAGGCTACATCACCTACATGAGAACGGACTCTGTCAGCCTTTCGCAACAAGCAATTACAGCCGCTCGTGATTGCGTACAGTCCATGTATGGTGCCGAATATTTGAGTCCTGAACCGCGCCGCTACTCCACCAAAAGCAAAGGCGCTCAAGAGGCTCACGAAGCGATTCGTCCTTCTGGCAGTAACTTCCGCACCCCGCAGCAAACCGGGTTGAAAGACCGTGAATTTCGTCTGTACGACCTCATCTGGAAGCGTACTGTAGCGACGCAGATGGCAGAAGTGCGGCAAACTCACGTTACGGTGCAAATCCAGGTTGAGGATGCAGGGTTTCGTGCCAGCGGGAAGCGCATCGACTTTGCAGGCTTCTTCCGTGCCTATGTAGAAGGGTCAGATGATCCCAATGCGGCGATCGAAGATCAGGAGATTATCCTGCCTCCACTGCAAGTTGGCACCACGCCCACATGTGTGGATTTAGAGGCGATCGGGCACGAAACCCAACCCCCTGCCCGCTTTACCGAAGCGTCTCTCGTCAAAACGCTGGAAAGTGAAGGCATCGGTCGCCCCAGTACCTACGCCAGCATTATTGGCACGATTATCGATCGGGGCTACGCCAACATGGTTGGGAATGCGCTGGTGCCGACCTTCACCGCGTTTGCCGTCACTGCCCTGCTCGAAAAATACTTCCCGGATCTGGTAGACACGAGTTTTACCGCTCGCATGGAGCACGCCCTAGACGAAATTTCCACAGGCGCAGTCGAATGGCTCCCATACTTGAAAGAGTTTTATCTGGGCGATACCGGACTAGAAACCCAGGTGAAAGACCGCGAGAGTGAAATTGATCCCACTCAGGCACGGACGGTCGATCTAGAAAATCTAGCAGCGAAAGTGCGGATTGGTCGGTTTGGTGCATACATTGAAGCCGAGAACGGTGATGGGAGTGTCAAAGCCTCCATCCCCAAGGACTTGACCCCGGCGGATCTCGATCCCGCCCAAGTCGAAGTGCTGCTACGCCAAAAAACCGAAGGCCCCGATAAGGTTGGGCTACATCCCGAAACGGGCGAACCCATTTACCTCAAAATTGGTGCCTATGGGCCTTACGTGCAGCTTGGCGATGAGTCCGATGCCAACCCTAAACCTAAACGGGCATCGCTTCCCAAAGGCGTTACGCCTGACACGTTGACGCTGGAGCAGGCGGTTGGACTGCTCAAGTTACCCCGGCTTTTGGGCACGCATCCCGAACTTGGGGGCAAAATTCAGGCTAGCCTCGGTCGGTTTGGGCCTTACGTGGTGCTGGATCAGGGCAAAGGCGTGAAAGAATATCGCTCGATCAAAGCAGGTGATGATGTCCTGACGATTACCCTCGATCGCGCCCTCGAAATGCTGGCAGAACCCAAAACCGGACGAGGCAAACGTGCGGCAGCTAAACCACTCCGCGAACTCGGTGCCCATCCTGAAGACGGCGAACCCGTGAATATTTACGATGGCCCCTACGGCCCTTACATCAAGCATGGCAAGGTGAATGCCTCTCTACCCGAAGGCGAAACCGTTGAAGCGATCGCCATGACCACTGCGGTCGAAGCCCTCAACGCGAAGGCTGGTACGAAGAAAGGAGGGCGATCGCGCAAGACCAGCACTGCGACTGAAACCACCAAAGCCACCAAAACCAGCGGCACCACCAAAAAGACCGCTGCTAAAACAACTGGCACCAAAAAGACCACTGCGAAGAAAACCACCAAAAGATCTACCACCAGCAAAAAAGCCTCCACGCCCTAAAACAGTATGTAGCCAAGGTAATTTCTCTCATAGTGCTAATTAGCTATAGGTAATAGGGGAACTCACATAGCACCTAACACTTCTTTAGAGGAACGACTTGCGGCAGTAGAAGCCGCGATCGCTGAGTTGCAGAAGCAGGTTTCGACTCCTCAACCAACAAATTGGTTGCAACAGATTACAGGCTCTTTCAAGAATGAACCTGCTTTTGAGGAAGTACTTACTTATGGGCGAACCATCCGTCAAGGAGATGAGTCTTTCCTCGAAGCGCAAGAAGAGCAATGAAATATTTGTTGGACACAGAAGATCATCTGAGCATTCTTCAGCGACAAGCAGGGCAAGATTACATTCACCTTTCAACGCGTCTGGCCCAATATCCACGATCAGATTTTGCTGTATCGACTGTATCGTTTCATGAGCAGATGCTTGGTAGCCACGCTTATATTAATCGCGCTCGTAATCCGAAAGACGTAGTGAAAGGATATGAAATGATGGCGCGGCTCGTCAGCGATTTCAAAGTGCTGCCCCTTGTCTCATTTGATGCGGGTGCAGCCACGATACTTGATCAGTTACAGACACAACGGATTCAACTAGCAACAATGGCTGCGCGGATTGCAGCAATTGCGCTGTTCCATAAATTGATTCTTTTAACCCGTAATCATCAAGATTCTAGTAAAGTTTCAGGGTTATTGATCGAAGACTGGACAGTTTGAGGTGGCAATAGAAATAGTTGTGATAGTTGCGGCAAAACAGCCACAATGCAGTGAAGCACAAAGTCTTCTGGCTTAGTTTCAGTGTATCGGTTGCCGCTGATTGAGATCGCCCCTACCAACCCGCTTCAATCTGCCTCACCGCCGTTAACGCCGAATAACTCACCCCTGCCGTTCCCTCACCGGGATGGGTCGAGTCTCCCACCAACCAGAGATTGCGAATGGGTGTGCGATTTGCAAAACCAAAGGGGCCAAAGGTGGGTACTCGCTGACCAATGCCGCCGACCACACCTCGATCGCGCCCGGTAAAGTGTGCAAACGTCCGAGGCGTTGCCGCTTCTACCAGCAAAATCGTCTCGTCATTCAGGTTGAAGAATTGAGATAAACGGGCGATCGCTTCTTCGGTGTACTGCTGCTTCAGCAAGAGGTAAGAGTTTTGAGTAGCGCTTTGCGCCGCTACGCTAGAGAGTTTTGAGTTTTGAGTTGATGAAGTTGTTAGTTGTTGGTTGTTAGTTGTTAGTAACAAATCTGCCATGTTTGCTTGCACTCTGACTCCTGACTCCTGACTTCTGACTTCTGACTTCCCATTCCACCAAATTCCCACATCCGTAAACGACGACGCAATAATCGTTGCCTTTCCCACTGGTGCTCGACCGTCACCGGGACGACTGACCGACACGAAGAGCGAATTATTTTCGCCGATCGACCCTTCGTAGTCATACAAAAATTGCAGGTGGGGCGGACAGTCTTTGGGAATGGCGTGTTCATCCACACCCAGATACACCACAAACGCACCAGAACTGGGTGGCAGTTTCTCTACCCGCCGCTGGTAGCCACTTGGAGCCTGGTCACCCAACAGTTGCATCAAGTTTTGTACCGTCACATTTGCCACCACATGATCGGCGGGTTCCGTCCAGCTTTCACCTGTTTTCTGATTGCGGATCGTTATTCCAGTTGTCTGCCCCCTTTCGGTATGAACCGCTTCAACTGTATGGCGCATGAGCAGTTTGCCACCATCACGCTCCAAAGCAACAATTAGGCGATCGCTCAACGCCTGCATACTGCCGTGGAGATGGAACAACCCCTGCGGTTCCTGAGAAACCCCTAACGCTGTGGCGGCATAGAGCAACGCTGTTTCTTCTGCATCGACCTGGGAGTAAAGCTTGAGTTGCAGATCAAGAAACGTTCTTAGCCGCTGGTTGTCTGCCAAACCGTGGCCGCGAAGGGCATCACCTACCGTCGAAAAGGTGTGGGGTAGCGTCAGCAGGGTGTCGGGACGCACCGCCTTAGTTAATTGCCACAAGTCCCACACATTGCGTGGCGGCAATACCGGATCACGAGACTGGAACGCCCAACTATAACGAAACAGGTCAGACAACAGTTGCCAGAATGGTTCACTTCCTGGAAACTGCTGCTGACGTTCGGCTTGCCATCGTTCTGGGTCACGCCATACGCTAATTGGCTCAGTTTCTCCAGGCAAATAAACGGCACAGGCCGGATCGCAATGGGTAGCGGTGGGTAAGTCAATTTTTAGTTCTGAGAAAATACGGTGATGGATGCCACCTGGTTCCAAACCCGCCACTTGAGTCGCACCCACATCAAAGGTAAACCCCTGCCGCTTGAAGGTCGAGGCGCAACCACCGGGCACGATTGCTTGATCCAGCACCATCACGGAGTAGCCTCGATGTGCCAATAGCGCGCCTACGGTTAACCCGCCAATGCCTGCACCAATCACGACCACATGGGGAGAATGAGCGCGATCGTTAGCGGGTTGTCTGAACATGAACTGATTTACATTTCTTCATATATTCATGTTACCAGTTGTTCCCTGTCGCAGACTCCGCTTCAACTAAAAATTAGGCGTGCTTGATGATTAGCCCCTGACCCGTCGGCAACTCAAGCACCTTATGGTTTCGTTGCTGCATAAACTCCATCTCTGCCAGCATCTGGTTGCGGTTGGATAGCCAACCAAAATCATCAAGGATAATGAATCCTCCTACAGAGACGCGATCGAACAAGTTTTCTAACGCTAAAATTTCCGCCTGTACCGAATTCATATCGATGTGGAGGTATGAAATTTTCTCTGGTATTGCCTTAGCAAATGAAGCAGGAACAATGCCTTGAATAATTTGGACATTTGAATAGGGTAAAAAGGCTTTTTTCACATGAGCCAATAGTGCTTCACTATTGAATGCTTCGTAACGGCTATTACCTGTTCTTTCCTCTTCAGTAGACGTTTCTTCCGGTAAGCCGTTAAAGGTGTCATAGAGGTAAAAAGTTCTTTCGATGCGTTCAAACTCTAAATACTTACAGATTACGGCTGAAGAAAACCCGTGAAAGACTCCACATTCGACAAAATCACCCTCAACCTGTAACGCATTGCTAGCTGCCCACGTCAACACATGCAGTCGCCAGACCAGGCTTTTTTCCTGAGCTGTTTGAGCCGTTGACATAAAACTGGAATCAAACTTTTCATCCAGGCAAAACGACAGGTTTCTGCCCATTGTGATAAGCATGTCGGCAGCATACACGTGTCCACCGTAAAGTTCGACCATGCAGTCAAGTGCTTGTTTAAAGATTTCTAACCTGTCTGGCTGAATACCATAGAACATCGTGATACCTCATTGCACCGGCACAGTTCCTTTTAAGCATTCCCTCTGCCTGCACGTGTATACCGTTAAAACCTGTTAACGTTTTAATCGGTAGGTTGTGATTTGTAGTGCTTTTATGGCTTACCTGAATCGTTCGTCTCTAAAAAACAAGAATCGATTTGTGTTTGAATCAAAAAAATTCACATTGGTGAATTAGTTGCTGTCAGGTGATTCTAACAGATTAAGATAGGTGAAGCTCCTCCATCGAAAGGTCTTGCATGACTTCAACGCTGATCAAAGCTGCGGCTCATAAGCTGAATGCACCCATGTTGCATCGTCTCTCTAACGGTTTAACGATCGTCGCTGAACAGATGCCCGTTGAAGCGGTTAACCTGGATGTCTGGCTAAATGTCGGTTCTGCGGTTGAAGCAGATGACATTAACGGGATGGCGCACTTCTTAGAGCACATGATCTTCAAAGGCACCGCGCAACTTCAGAGTGGTGAATTTGAACGACGCATTGAGCAACGAGGAGCCGTGACCAACGCGGCTACCAGCCAGGATTATACTCATTACTACATTACAACCGCACCGAAGGATTTTGCAGCACTGGCCCCCTTACAGCTCGATGTCTTACTGAATGCCAGCATTCCTGATGACGGGTTTGAGCGCGAACGCCAGGTTGTTTTAGAAGAAATTCGACGATCGCACGATAATGCTCGTCGTCGTACCTTTCAGCACACGACAGAACTTACGTTCGATCGTCTCCCCTACCGCCGTCAGGTGCTTGGCCCTACTACTGTCGTTGAGCAACTCACCGCGCAGCAAATGCGAGACTTTCATCAGCAGTGGTATCAACCCCACCTGATGACTGCCGTTGCCGTTGGCAATTTACCTGTCGAGGAGTTGATTCGCATTGTTGAAGAAGGGCTTGCACAAGCAGGTAGCGGTCAGCCGTCAGCCGTCAGCGGTCAGCAACTAGCGGTCAGCTTTAACTCACAACGCTCTGACGTAACAGCACGCAGTGCTACTCCTCACTCCTCACCCCTTACTTCTCACTCCTCACACCTCACCCCCGAAGCCCCCTTTCAACATATTGTGCGCCGTGAGTTTATCGACGCTAGTCTCCAGCAAGCGCGTCTGGTCATGATTTGGCGCGTTCCAGGGCTGAATGATCTGCAACAGACTTACGTGTTAGATGTGCTGGCCTCTGTATTGAGCCACGGGCGAACGACTCGCTTAGTGCAGGATTTGCGAGAACAGCGGGGACTTGTGTCCAGCATTTCTGCCAGTAACATGACCTATCGCCATCAAGGTGCCTTTTACATTTCGGCGCAACTGCCTGTTGAAAATCTCGATCGCGTTGAAGCAGCGATCGTCCAGCACATCTGCACGCTGCAATCTGACCTGATTAGCGAGGTAGAGATTGCCCGTATTCGGACTCGTGTGGCTAACCATTTCATTTTTGGGAGCGAAACACCGAGCGATCGTGCTGGGCTTTACGGCTACTACCAAACGCTGCTGGGTGACCTCTCGACAGCCCTTGATTACCCCAAACATATTCAAACACTGGACGCCGAAGCCGTCAGAACCGCTGCTCGTACCTATCTCTCGCCCAAAGCCTATGGTGTTGTTGCCATTAAGCCGTGAGGAATGCTTTGAGTTGTTGGTTTTTAGAAGAAAGCTGACCGCTGATCGCTGATCGCTAAAGAAAGTGTTAGTTGTTAGACCAAAATGGCTGTTCAACCACTAAAAACCAACAACTACTTTATGTGGAATCACATTGCTGCACACATTAGCCATGTGACGGGAACGCCGCTTGAAGTGAGCGATCGCCGCTCAGTAGGTGGTGGCTGCATCAATCAGGGTTATCGGCTTTCTGATGGCAACACCACGTATTTTGTCAAGCTCAATCAGGCGTCAAAGCTTGCCATGTTTGAGGCAGAAGCAGCAGGCTTGCAGCAGATGCAGCAAACGCATACGATTCGGGTTCCGACGCCCATTTGCTATGGTGCTGAAGGTGAAAGTGCCTACATCGTTCTAGAATGGCTACCGTTGGGGCGAGGAGATGAGCGATCGTGGCAACGGATGGGTCAACAACTCGCCGCCATGCATCAAGCGAAGGTGGCAGATCAATTTGGGTGGGAGCGCCACAACACGATCGGCTCAACTCCCCAAATCAATACCTGGACAGCGGATTGGACGACTTTTTGGGTGGAGCATCGGCTCGGCCATCAACTAAAGCTGGCACAGCGTCGCGGTGGTCATTTTCCACTGCAAAGCCAACTATTAGCAGCAGTCCCGCACCTGTTAGCAGGGTACACACCACAGCTATCGCTTGTGCATGGCGATTTGTGGTCAGGCAATGCGGCGGTTACTGAGTCTGGAGAACCTGTCATTTTTGATCCAGCAACCTATGTAGGCGATCGTGAAGTTGATCTCGCCATGACCGAACTCTTCGGCGGCTTTCCTGCTAGTTTCTATCACGGCTATCGTCAGGTTTTGTCGATCGATGATGGCTATCAGCACCGCAAAACGCTCTACAACCTTTATCACATTCTCAATCACTTCAATCTCTTTGGCGGAAGCTATGAAGCACAAGCCAATCGCATGATGAGCCAATTACTGAAGTGAGATCTCGAACAAAAATCTAGAAGTTGATCGCCTTCCAAGGACGCGATCAAAAAAGCAGAGCAATGCTTCAAACGATAGAAAGATTAAAGCTAGGTCAATGCTTTGAGCAACAAAACTTTCATTCGACCAAGGCTGGAGGAACGATTGAATGAATATAAGCGGCTCTGTTAAAAGACCGTGACCTGCCCCGTTTTAAACACAAAAACTAGAGCAGGTCTCTGGCGCAAATTAACTTACAGTTTGGTTAGTAACGGGAGCGCTGTCTACGTTGCTTGTGCTTGGCGATCGCCTTACGCTTTTCCTTTTCTAGTGGCGTTTCAAAGTGCCGCTTTTTCCGCATATCTTGAAAGATTCCTGCCTTAGAAACCTGGCGCTTAAATCGTCGTAGAGCGGATTCAATGCCTTCGTTCTCACCAACTACGATCTGGGTCATGCTTATCCTCCAATGGAACAGGTCGCTACAGTGATTGGACGTTAGACCACGGACTGGAGGGAAAGGCTAGACAGGTATCAGTGTTCGACCTGTGGCGCGATTATCGTTTAGTCCATACTCATACATTAGTGAGTCTAAAGTCCAATACTAGAGCGTAAACAAAAAGCCCCTGGCAGAGTGGAGCAGTTGCTTTTCACCTGCCAGAGACTCTGAAAATTAAGCTTTAAGCATAACGCCTTAATAACGGCGACCGCCGCCACCGCCGCCACGGTTGTTTCCACCCCAGCCACCAGAAGAACCACGCTCTTCACGAGGCTTGGCTTTGTTTACTTTCAGGTCACGTCCCATCCACTCAGCGCCGTCAAGAGCTTCAATGGCAGCCGCTTCTTCTTCTTCGGTGCCCATTTCTACGAAGGCGAAACCGCGCAGGCGACCAGTCTCGCGATCGGTGGGAAGCTGTACGCGGTTAACAGTTCCGTACTCTTCAAACGCTTGCTTCAAATCTTCTTGAGTAACCTGGTACGAAAGGTTACCAACGTAAATTGACATGGAATGTCTCCAAATTTCAGAGTGTGTGAGAGTTAAATTCGGAGAGACGCTTGTCACGGAACAAAAACGAATTACACAGCCGAAGATAATCCTGTAGGCAAACTATAGCACAGCGGTAAAAAACCAGTTGTGCACAGCCTTTGTAGTCTATCGCAGAAACGGCAAAGTCAGTTGGGCCACTTCAGCCGCGTACTCTTCGTGTAAGCCCAGCGAACCAGGAAGTCGCACACTTTGGACATTAGCACAGGCAGCGAGAGCGTCCATTTCAGCTTTAGAGGCAGCAGGCGATTGATCACCAATCAAAACCAGCAAGGGAGTTTTTAAGCGTTGCAACGGTTGAAGAAACGCTTCACGGGTAGCGACTGGATCTAACCCACCTGTTACGAAAGCCGCAGGCGCAAACCTAGCACCCGGTTGCTGGGTAATCTGATATTTTTGCTCAATAAAAGCTGGTGTCAGCATGGCAGGGTTTGTATACACGTGCTGACGATACATAAAGCGTAGAAAAGACGGCAGCGTATTGAGTTTGTAAAGGGTCTGCCCCAACACAGGTGTACCGACCGTTTGCCGGATTGTTGCAAACCAGGGCTGCTGCTTGCCCATCATCGTTGGCAACGGCCCACGCCAGGTTGGAGCGACCAGCACCATCTTCGACCAGGGTGCGTCAATCGCGCCTGCTTGCAGCACATAGCCTGCTGCGTGTCCCGCTGCAACCACCGCAAGGGGATGATCGCATACATCTTGGACAAACGATTGTAAGAGCTGTTGGTAAACTTCAGGCTGGTAGGCGATCGCCGGACGCGCCGAATCGCCAAAGCCTAACCAATCTAACGCAATCACTTGAAATTCAGACGCTAAATAGCCTGCTAAACCACCCATTTCGCCACGAGTGGAAACGGTGCTGAAGGCAGGGAGCAGTAGAACCTGATGCCCATATCCCCGCGTCTCGTACACGATCGGAAACTCTTGCCCCCGAAAGCTCCATTGATAGGTGTTTATAGTCCCACCCATACGGGCAGGCTGCACATGGGCAGCGCTAAGCGTTGAGTACGTCATCTTAACTAGGCGCAGTATGACTGGTTAATCAATAGTCTATGGTAGTCTTCATGCCGTTAAACAGGCTAAAACGAGGCGTTGTCAAATAAGGGCTGCGGTCACCAAAGTAGCGGCTATGCAGCAGCGTGATTGCCGAAGCTACAGCGGCAGTGCCTCGCAAATTGGCTCCTCATGTTGGTGGCTCATTGCTTGATCAGCTGTAGTGAAAGACGTTTCAGATTCCTGTAGAAGAATTTCAATGACAAATTTAGTTCCTTGTCCAGGTGTTGACTAGCAATACAAGCGACCTTTGTGCCGCTCGGTAATAGTTTGATAGCTTAAAGCTCAAGCCTTAATCTCCCCTAGGCAGTGCTTTAAAACTTCAATCGTTTCATTGCTGATAGCTTCTGCCCCCTTTTCTTGTATGCCCAAAGGGCTTTAAGTCACCCAGCATGGGGAGCTTTGAAGCTGGTTTGTAAGCCCCAAAATTTGGGGTTGGGGGCTTCCGAGGGTTTTAAAACATGCCCTAACCCCTTAGAAAGAGAGGAACCTCTGAAGCCTCCTCTTTAAAGAGGTTGAGGGATCTTTTCTGCATAAGTCCTGATAATGTACAAATCGACCCAAGCAGGTTTCCCACTAATTACTGTCCACCCAGCAACGTTTGCCACAGCAACCAAACGTTCAGCCCTGCAATTAAGATCCCGATCGCCCAGGCGATCGCGTTGAGCCAGCGAGGGCTAACAAACGTTCCCATTAAGGCCATGTTGCCAGTAAACAGCACCAGTGGAAAGATCGCAAAGGGAAGCTGGAGACTGAGAATGACCTGACTAAGTACCAGCATTTTGCCGATGCCTGGTTCGCCAAACCAGAGAATGCCTCCAAGGGCGGGGACGATCGCCAGTCCACGAGTCAGCAACCGTCGCTGCCAGCAGGGAATCCGCAGATCCAAAAAGCCTTCCATAATAATTTGCCCTGCCAGGGTGCCAGTCAGCGTTGAGCTTTGTCCCGATGCCAGCAGTGCCAGCCCAAATAAGATGCTGGCTGCTCCAGTGCCCAGTAAAGGGGCAAGTAAACGGTAGGCATCTTGA
Organism: Stenomitos rutilans; assembly: GCF_059505485.1. Classification (NCBI taxonomy): domain Bacteria; kingdom Bacillati; phylum Cyanobacteriota; class Cyanophyceae; order Leptolyngbyales; family Leptolyngbyaceae; genus Stenomitos; species Stenomitos rutilans. Next base: position 2,728 of record NZ_JCACKR010000060.1, on the reverse strand, counting down.
ATTTCGCCCACGTCTTGATTGCCCGAAAAATGAAACGTTGCGGCTGCGACAATGAGAATGGCTGAGTTAATGAAGAGAGCCGCAGAGAGTGCCAGGGTCGAATCGAGCGTGGCATAGCGAATGGCATCCTGCTGCTTTTGTGGCGTATGCTCCCAGGCGCGCGTTTGCACGATCGACGAATGAAGATACAGATTGTGCGGCATCACGGTAGCGCCCAGGATGCTAATGGCAATGTACAGTTTCTCTGGTTTTTGCAGAATGTCCAGTTGCGGCAGATAGCCCTGCGCTACAGCACTCCAATCAGGTTTTGCCAACAAAATTTCTGCTAGAAAGCAAAGCCCAATCGTACTAATGAGTCCCAGGACGAGTGCTTCTAGCCAGCGAAACCCTTTGCCTTGAAGAAGCAGCACAACCATGACATCCAGCCCTGTAAGGCAAACGCCCCAGACCAACGGCAGACGAAAGAGCAGATTGAGCGCCAGGGCACTCCCCAATATTTCTGCCAGGTCAGTGGCGATAATGGCAATTTCGGCAAAGCACCAGAGCAACAGGTTCACCGGACGGCTAAACGATTGCCGACAAAGTTGCGCCAGGTCTCTACCTGTAACTAAGCCCAAACGTACACATAGGGCTTGGAGGACGATCGCCATCAGATTTGACAGCAAAATCACCGTCAGCAAGCTATAACCAAACCGGGAGCCACCTTCAATATCGGTTGCCCAGTTACCTGGATCCATATAGCCCACAGAGACTAAAAGCCCTGGCCCAATAAAGGTAAGCAGCTTGCGCCATTGGTTTCCGGTTTCTGGCACAGCGACAGCGCCCTGCACCTCTGATGGGCAGAAGGGGGCCGTTGGTCGATCAGGCAGTTTCCACTGCATTATGGTGTGATCGCTCCCTCAATCGTAAAAAGCCATCCATCCAGTATTGCCCATCCCGCGATCGTTCTGACGTAAGCCAATACTCTGACCAGTAAGCTTTAACGAGCAGCCATCAGCGTAGAAGTTTTGAGTTTTGAGTTTTGAGTTTTAAGTCAAAGAGCTATCAGCGATTAGCGGTCAGCCAACTCTGCGGGAAGCAAGCTACGGCGGTCAGCGGTCTTCTAATAACCAACAACTTCTTTTACCTTTAGAACTTACGCATTTGCCCCCAGACCCCAATGCGGGGGGCTTTAATTGGCTCGGTTCCCCCAGCATTGGGGGCTAGGGGGCGAAAGATGATCGCTTTTGCGTAAGTCCTAACCTTTTACCTTTTGCCTTCATCCCTCATCCCTCTATCTTCATTCCTCTCACCCGATCACCGCTGGTTGCCTCGTCGGCTGTGGCGGCTCGATCGTTTCTGCCACTAACCGCGTGTGATAAAGGTTAGCCACTAGCGGCTCCTCTTTCGCAAGATTAATTTCCATCTGGTCGAAGATCTCAACGGTGGCAGGGTCGGTCAGCTTATTGCGTAGTTTATACATATCAATGACACCTGTTTGGAGATCACCCAGCGCGCGGCGTAAAAGGTTGGCATCGCCTCGACTAAACTGCAACCACGTCTTGAGATGGTCGTAAGTATCACTCACACTGGTCTGAAGTTGCACGCCCAAACGGCTTAAGCGCTTTTCTAGTAGCGCTATGTGGTGCTGCCGGGTGTCGCAAATAGCCAGGAAAACGCAGCTCATTTCAACATCAGTGGCATTCTCTGCGTAGTGCTCAAAGGCTTGCAGGCCGTAACATTCACCCGCGATCGCCATATGCAACCCCTGCACAATCTCACCTTGACTCGACCCTCCCCAGGCTTCGCCCAACTTCCACCAATCAGCATTCTGGTCGGTTTCGTCCGGTAGAGTAAGGTCGGGAATTGAAAGCTCCAGGCGTTTGAGAATCGCGGTTGCAAAAATGGGCAAATCGCCTGGACGACGCGACGTAATCAGGTTTCCATCAACGACCAACGGTGCATCCAGCACAACCGCGCCTGCATTGTGGAGGTCTTTGCGAATGGCTTTGAAGCCTGTCATCCGTTTGCCATGCACCAAACCACCTTCGATCAGCACTTGTGGGCCATGACAGATGGCAGCAACCCATTTCCCTAGCGCGATCGCTTCTCGGACAAAGCGCACCGTATTTCGATTGGCACGCATCGCGTCGGGAGCCATCCCACCGGGAATGATCACCGCATCAAAATCTTTTGCAAGCACTTCGGTGGTGGTAGCATCTGCGTGTACAGAAAGACTACCTTGCTTTCCCTGATACACATCATTCATGCGAGAGCCAAGGATAACGACCTCTGCCCCGGCTTGCTTTAACGCGTTGTAAGGAATGTGAAACTCGCTCTCTTCGACCTGGTGCTCAACTAAAAGCGCGACTCGTTTAGCGATCGTTTGACGATTAAGCATGATGTTCTGAGAATAACGAATGTTTGGTGGGAACCAGGAGCATACAGAACACACGACCAGTCAGCAAACACTAACAAACCGCAAGCTACCGCATACGGGTATCAACAAATTTCACTTTCCAGGTAGAAACACGACTGTTGGGACTTATCAAACCAAACTTAGTGGTTACAGGAAATAGGGGCAACACCCCTCAGCGAAGCACTGTAATGCTTTGAGCTGATTGACTGACAAAAGTCTTGCAAGGCTGCTAGCTTCGTTACTCACCCGCCCGTGATTAAAATCCGGGCTAATGGTGTACCCGACATTCCGCCCTTTGAAGTGTCACATTGAGCGTTTAGCGGCATAAGT
>NZ_JCACKR010000059.1:0-3304 GCF_059505485.1 Stenomitos rutilans | reverse complement strand
TGGGATTGCGACAGGATACGTGTAAAAACCTGTAAGATAGCCCTCTAATCCTTGCTACATCTAGGTTTTCATAATCTCCTCTGGCAACGTCATCGCCCCCTCTAAGGGTTGGGGCACTGTTTGTAGGTCAATCACAAAATCGCCATACCGCTTCAGATGCCGAGTCATATAGGGACTGAGAGTCGCTAATAATGAGCGGTTAATCTTGTAGCCCTCTGCACTGAGTGCTTTGACCGCTAATGAAATGTCCACTGCATTTTGCAGAATCACCGCACTAGCGACCAAATCCAAATATTTGAGCCGTTTTTCCTGCTCTTCGGGATCGTTTTCCGTAATCACGCCTTGCTTGCCAAAGAACAGCCAATCGAGGAAGCGATGGTAGCCCTCGACGATATTGGTACAAGCCGTGATCTGCTGTCGTAGCGGTTGGTCAGAGATATATTGCAGCAGAAAGATGGTGCGGATGACCTGCCCAAGTTCTCGAAAAGCTTGATACAGGCGATTCTTCCGACTATGACTGCCCAATTTACGCAGGATCGTAGACGGCATCAACTTGCCTGCCTTGATCGATAACACAACCCGCATCAAGTCTTGCCAGTGCGTTCGGATCAACTTCCAGTCCACAACTTCCTTAAACAGCGGTTCGATGTATTCGTAAATGGCATCTGCACTGGGGCGGAAAAACTTGTAATCCTGCCAGTTGCGAATGCGCGGCATCAGCTTAATTCCCAGCAGGTATGCTAAACCAAACACCGTTGCAGCTTGCCCCTGAGTATCTGCATGGAGCGTATCAGGTTGAATATCCGAGGTGTTTTTGAGTAAGCCATCGAGGATGTAGACCGCCTCCCATAGCCCACAATTAATGAAGTGCGTGAACAGAGCAATGTAGGTATCCGAAACATGATGGTAGGCAATGCCACCGTACCCACCGTAACGGATGTGATACTCCGACATCAGATTGTTCTCATAGATCTCAAACTTGCTGCCGTCAGCCGCTGCCCGCTGGCCCGTCCCCCAGCACCGCGGTAATTCCAGTTGCTTGTAGGCATTGATGATATCCCGCATCGCTGCCTCTAACTGCTGGGTTGAAATATGTTGACGGTTGGCATGAGCCAGCATGCGAGCACTCACCTACCCCCGTGTGTGCCGTGCCGTTTGATTAGGACCAAGGTTGCACCCATAGCCAAACACTGTCAGGATATAACGCTCAGTCGGATGATCGAGCTTTGGTTCAGAACCAGAGACCGGCCCGAAATGGCGCACCCAATGCAGCCAGTGTTCAACATTGCATAACACGTCCAAAACACTCCGCTCTGGCAACCGTTGGAGAATGGCGGCTTCTAATGCCTGTGCACCTTCAGGTGGTTGGGATGCAGTCAAGCGCTTCAGTACAGGTTCTCCGGCTTCATTAATGGTGAGTTGTGTGCCGTCCTTGCAGATTTGGTCAACGGTTTGAGCCACTTGCGTCAACCAGCTTTGCAAGTGTTCGACAAAGGGTTCAGCCGCACTCGCCAAGCCCAACTGCTCACAGTAGGCTTCTAACTGCGATTGGCAAGGCTGCCAATCGAGGAGTTGGTTGCGAAAGTCTGCAAAATTCTCAGACCCAACGACACAGGCATCCCCGCTTTTGAGTTCTGCGGCCAGATACGTGAAGATGCAGACCTCTAGCTGCTGCCGCACCAAGCGTGACTTGCCGTTGTGCTGTTCCACGACCAAGCGTCGCCAGCGGTCACTGATGAAACTCAGATCCAGTTCGGCAGCTAACCACTTACTGCGACGGTGTGCCTGTGACAACACAAAGGTAAGGGCTTCAATCAACGACTGGTCTTGGCCGGTAGACTGAAGGTCGAGCGATTGTACCAGGCGCAATAGTACCGTGCGATAGCGGCTATAAAACCGCCAGACCAAGGGCAGGTAATTGTCGCTGTTGTAGGCTTTGATCTCCTGACATTGTTCCAGTAAGGTGCTGCCTCCACCATGCAATTGCAGTAAAGATCGCACCCCAGATCCAACGGTCGCATCATCCGCCTCGGTAATTGAGACCTGCAAAACCTCGGTGAATAGATCAAGAATGGATTCTGTTTGCGCTAAATGCTTTTCCCGCAAGGCGCTAAGCCGTTCTCGGTCAGACTTATGAATCTTGTGCATCCGCTTGAGAAACATCTCAACAAGATGGTCACGGGTTTTGACCTGTGCCTGATACAGCAAGCAAACCAGGAGGGCACGGCGTTTGGGAACCTTAGCATCTTGCAGGTCACAGAGCGTGAGGGCTTTCGCTTGAGCCGCAAAGGCTTTAACTTTGGCAGGGGCAATCGTTGCGACCAGACGGTTGGCATCGCCGAAGCTCATGATGCGATTGAATTTTGCCTGCAATGCTTCGATATGAGAGAGGCGGGCGCTTTTTGGCGGTGCTTTCAACAGTGCCAGGGTGACTTCAAACTCGGCAGGTTGGGTCGGATCAGGAGCTGAAGGCGCGAGCAATTGATCCACGAATTGTTGCTCTTTGGCAGTCATGGCTTCGCTAAGGCGATGAAACAAACGCGTATTCGTAGCGGTGCGAATACGTCTTACCAAACGGTCTAGCGTACTAAAGGCAGGGAGTTCGTAGCGTTCCTTGACCAGTTCTTCAATCGCAACATTGATTAGATCCGCTGGATGATCCATCACCTCTGCTGCGTGAGCAACCGCCGTTGCCATTGCCTTTTGTGCTTTTTGGTCATACGAGTGAACGCCGAGATATGACCGAATGATGTTCTGGTAAACGTAACGAGAGCGTTCTGGTGCAATGGCGGAAACCTTTGCGCTGAGATTGAGGCAAGTCCGAATGTGGTTCACAACAGCAACGGGGACTGCCTCGGAGCGGGGAAAGTAACCCAAGCGCTGAAAGGACTTGAGCATCACCAGCAACCGCAGCAAGCCACGCTTACTCTTGGTCTGCGCTTGGGCAAAGGCAACCTCTTGAGCGGTGGGACTGTAGAGTTCTGCTAGTTCCTTCGTAGAGGGTTGAGTTTTGAATTGGGGATAGGCAGTCCGTTCAATCGCAGTCATATCAATGCTTCTGGGCTAGATTGCAGGCAATAACACTCAGTCACCAGAGGCAGAGTATAAGCTAGACTCTGTGACTTTTTAGGGATTGCCGATTAAAGCAGCTATTTGAACAGACTTTAGCAGCGGATTAGACTCACTTAGTCAGGCACATTAAACAGCGATTGCAAGGCCTGATGCGCTGTATGCTCTGCCCGCTGAGATGTCACTTTTTGATAGCGTAAAGTCGTCTGAAGATTGGTGTGCCCCAGCAATGCCC
>NZ_JCACKR010000058.1:0-3402 GCF_059505485.1 Stenomitos rutilans | reverse complement strand
GAGACTATCCTAGAGTCACCACATTTCACTCTTTTTGTCAATGCGTAAGTTCTAAGAATGACGGTTACAGATCAATCGGTGGGTAGGGGCAAGGCATGGCCTTGCCCCTACAGGATGTGTCGTATTTTCAATTCAAATTGGTATCAGAGGTTAAGCAGACTTTTGGAGCATCGTTATCACCTCGCTCAAGCTCAGGCAGGATTGACCGCGCTGTTCTCCTGGCAGCGATGGTCGTTGTGCCTGGTGTTGCCAGTAGTGCTCAAACTGCTGACAAAAATCGTCCAGTTTACAGAAAAGGCGTGTGATGTCGAGGCGCGATACGATGATGTCCATAGCTGAGACCGATACTTCAAAACCAGTCTCAGCTTTTTTGTGTCAATTTCTGTTCATCGAACTCACGTTAAAGAATGACGGCTACAGATCAATCGGTGGGTAGGGGCAAGGCATGGCCTTGCCCCTACAGGATGTGTCGCATTTTCAATTCAAATTGGTATGAGATCTTTGGCGGCTTCTCAAAAGGAAAGCTGACCGCTGAGGGCTGAAAGCTGAAGGCTAAATCCCAATAACGTTCACCCATTAAAACGGAGCGCTCTAGCGTCAGGCTTCACTCGCAACTAAAGGCTGATTTGAGGTGGCGATCGCCAGCGTTTTGTGGAGCTTTTTGATTGTGTTGAGGGTTTGTTGATAGTTGGCCGTGTCGCCCTGCTCAGAAAAGAGTTGTGCCGCTTGACCGAGGTCTTCGATCGCATCCAGCCGCTGCCCAATTTTGATGCAGGCAAGCCCCCGGTAGAAGTAGGCTGTTGCATCTTTGGGGTTGAGCCGAATGACCTCGGAGTAGTCTTGAATAGCACCTAGCTTGTTTTGCAGACGAGTACGCGCTAAGCCCCGGTAGAAATAGGCGGTCGCAAAATCGGGGTTGATTTGAATGGCATACGTATAGTCTTCGATCGCGCCCATCTTATCGCCTTGCTCAGAGCGTACAAAGCCACGATTGCAATAGGCAATGAAATTTTCAGGATTGTGCTGTACTGCTTGCCCAAAGTCTGCGATGGCCCCTGGTCGATCGTTCTGGTCATAGCGAGCCAGCCCACGGTTGTTATACGCCACATCATCTTGCGAACGGATGCGGAGAACGTCTGTGTAGTCCGCAATCGCGCCTTGTCGATCGCCCAGGTCATAGCGAGTGGACGCACGGTTGAAATAGGCGATCGCGTCATTGGCATCCAGCGCTGGATTGTCAAACCGATCGACCAGACCTTGAATCACATCTCCATCCGTCGTGCGCAACCCAACAGCGGCCTGCGGGAAAATAGCACTGGCAGTCGCAACAGACTGTGCACCCAGCACGGCGTAGCTGCGATCGCACACCAAAAAATTCTCATCCGTTCCCAGCACCTTAAAGCGGAATTGAGCAGGGTACTGTCGCTTGAGTTGAGTCAACTGGTTCAGCGTTTTGTGGAGAAACCCTTTCTTGGTGGGATCGAGAGAGCGACGACGATCGATCGATCGTGGCGTATGCCCCTGGCTCATATCGCCCAGGTGCCCCCAGCCTAAGTCCAGACAACCGTTGCGATCAAGAAACGCCTTAAATTTCTCAATCAGCGCCGCATCTAGCGTTTGCGAACTTGGGTAGGGATAGACCACAATGAGTCGTGCTTGTGCGGTGTCTAACGCTTGCTCTAACAAGCGGCGGCTATAGCCTGTGGTGGCTTCTCCCTGTCGCGGTTGAGCACCTTTAACATCAAACACTAACTCATAAGCAGGGGCCTCTGTCGTTTGAAGCTGCTGGGCAAAGTCTTCGAGATGACTCTTGACGACGGCATCCACCTGTGACTGCACATCGACGGCGTTGCTCTCAGCCCACTCCACCCGTGCTGAAAGGTATTTCACCTGACTTTCAAGTGCGGTGGAATCTAGCACCTGAGGCAGCCGATTGACCCAATCCCGCAGGGTCTTTTGCTGGTGCTCCAACGTTTGGGTGAACTGGTGCAGGCCTGCTAACTGGTGCTGAAGGTGACCCATTTGAGTGGAGACCATGCTCTGCACGTCCGATCGCAGATGAGTCAGGTCGGTGGCGATCGGTAATTGGTTCAAGCGATGCTCTAGAGCGCTGATGGTGGCTTTGAGTCCCTCCACCACTGAGGGATCGGATTGCAGTAAGCTACCGTCTAAAATGCCGCCAAAGCCCTCATCGCTTAAGTTCAGCTTCGTTGTAACCGTATCTAACTGTTTCTTAAGAATCGTCGTTGCCATCTTAATAGGTGCAACGGATTGATCCAGAGATTCTTGCTGCTGACTGATTTGCTCCACCTGCGCCATTAGACGAGCCAGTTCGCGCCGCGACACCATTTCACCCAGCACTTTCACCAGCGAATCCACATCTTGCTTGAGCGAACTAGCATCAAACGGTGTGGGCAGTGTGTTCAAGCGACGATTGATATGATTGATCTGATCCTGCATGACGCGAGGATTGTTGTTGCGCTGCTCTTCACTCACGGTTTGCAGAGTGGTTCGCAGGCTAGACAGTTCGGCTTTAAGCTGAGTGAGCGCTGCATCAAACCCATCAACACGATCGACGGTGCATAAGCGCCCCAAATAAGTTGTCACCGCATTGACAGAGTCTGCTAGTTCGGTGTAGTTGACCTGTAGCTGACGGACTTCTTGCGCCAGTAAGCGCCATTCTGGCTTAGCAAGTTCGCGCTTAAGCTGGGTAATATCTTGAGCTAGCCCTGCTGTGTTCTCTGACGTTTCGTGTAAAACAGATTTTCTGAGACTGGCAAGATCGAGAAAGTTTGGCAACACCTGAATTTGCTGCCTCAACGAACTGAGATCCTCGGAAAACTTCTGGTCTAGCCGCGTCACCGATGCATCAGTATGCGCCAGTGTGGTTTCTTCCAACCGCCGCCGATTCACTAAATTAACGAGAAGCAACGCCGAGACAGGTGCGGCTGTAAATAAAATCTGTTGAGAGGCGACGGATGCCAATGAGCCAATGCCAGCGCCAACAAGTAGTGCGTACTCTGAAAGATTGAGCCAATTACGGGTCTTCACAGCTTCCTCAAACCGCTTGATGTAGGGTTGATTAATGGTTGAAATGGCTGCTGTGGCTGTAGATGCACCAGCAGTTTGTAGCAATTCTGTAGCGGGGGCTTGAGCGTCTCTTTCTTTCTTCATGCCAAACCAGGTTTGATCAGGAAATCCTTGCTCAAGGAATTTTTGACCTGGCTGGATTAGGATGACAGTCGCAAAACCCACTATCAACGTTAGATCCCAAATGATTCTGATCATCCGTACTCGCGCTACTCATGAGCAGATCAGCGGTATGCTTATTGCTCATGGTTTCTACATAGGACTTACGCACTTGCCCCCAAATCCCCAATGCTGGGGGCGTTAATAGCTTTG
>NZ_JCACKR010000057.1:0-93304 GCF_059505485.1 Stenomitos rutilans | reverse complement strand
AGCATCTTAGTCTATGCTTCCTCGTTTTACCTCCCCGCAACACCTATTGAGCCAGCTTTTTTAAGGATTTTGCCAAATCGAGATCCAGAGATGCAAATGAATTCATACAATATGAATGCATTATTATTTTCGATCCAGAGTGCGGGAGTATCTAATTTATATGTTGAGTGCACAGACCATGAAGGAAAGTTAGGAGTATTTTTATTTTTTCAAAAAGCTTGCAAGTAAGATCAAATCAACGTCTATAGAAAGCAAAACCTACTGCTTATGCACTGAGTCGATCACTAAAATTGAAATGTTACTTAAACTGAACTATGCTAAAACGAATAAAATAATAATGTGAAGTCAGTCTTTCAAGAGTTTAGTCGCAGGTATCATCTTGCCCATCTGATCGTCTAACACTGACAAGAAACGCGTCGTTTATTTGAGCTTCACATCGAACACCAAAAGTTGCACTAAAGCTACCGATAATGTCAGTTATAGAAACTATGTTTGAGGTTGAATTTGAGCCATTGTTATTAGCACCGATAGGATTCTCTCCAGATTGTGTCACGAGTGTAGGAAGTTCAAAGCCGTAGAAACTAAACCCATCTGGAACCTGACGATAACTTGTGTTGTTAAGAGCCACTGTGCCACTAACAGGACCACGAATAACATTTTCAAAAATAATTGTGCGAGTTGAAAGCGTTGCTCCTGATGCAAGGCTTCTCCAGGTAGCTGTAACCGAAGCTTGAACAATATAAAATACACCATCACATAGTCCACCTTGTATAGATGGTGTCGGTGGACAATACCCTAAGGCAGTACAACCGCTACCGCAACCATTGCAAACGGGAATGAACATGCCATTACAAAGAACATTACATGTTGCGTCTGGACCACAAATTGCACCACAAGCTATTCCCTGTGACACTGCGCACAAGGTGGCACAAATATAGTACATATATAACACTGTGGCTGTCCAGGAGTAGGAGAATCCTGACTCAGTTGAAGTGATTTATTATTACTAGAAGCATACTTAGCAACCGTTAAGGGCTTTACTTCATGCACTTTGTCATCAATGATTTCAAGACCGTAGATTACTCTGCTTGGGGCAGTGATTACAGCATGTGTCCATGTTTCGCCCGTTGATTCAATACCATATAAAACTGAAGCACTTGCTCTGTTTGTAGCTACGTAATTTTGAACGTAAACTGAACGTAGTAGCTGTGAGTTTTGTACAACAACAATCGACTGTGGGGTACGTTGGGCGGAAAAGCCTTCGGAAAGAAGATACTCTTTAAGCTGATGGACTCTTTTGTCTTGAACTAATTTAGATGCTAACGTTAAATGTGTGTAGTAGCATCAGCTGACAAAACCGTAAATTTATGAAATGGTGAATCTGCTGCTACTGCTTTAGAAAAGAAAGATTTTCTCCCTGTAGATATAATTGCCGCTAATGACATACTAGCTATTAAATATTTTACGAATCGCCTACGTTTCGGATCTGTAGACTGCTCTTCCGCTAGGTCACTTTTTCCTACTGTCCAAACAATTTGCCATGCTTTCCTTAGACCAAGCAGCTGTAGCAATTGCCAGGACATTTGCCACCCTATCCATCTGTAAACCTGTTCGTCCTTAATTTCAAGAAGTACTGGTATAAGCGAAGTACTATGCCTACTCGTCTGAACATTCCAAGCACGCACTTGGGGAGAATGGAGACTTTGAGCAGTCACTTTTCCCTCTGAAATACTCTCAATTTTTCGCGCTATCTTCGAGCAGGTGTAACAATTTCCGTCAAACCCTAGTACCCACTTGATCTTACTCATTATATGTCCTGAAATAAATTAGTTGCAGTTGAAATCAAACAATCATTTCTATCACTTTAAATAAAGATAGAAGCCAGCAATAATTACTAAATGAGCATTTCTAACCAGCAAGAAATCTAAAGCAGTGCTTAGTTAGACGTGGCAATACTTATGTAATAAAGAAAACTTCCTTGAGTCTCACAATGAACAGTTTGGAGAAACAAATCGAGGGCTAGAACCCACAGCTCTCGCTCGATTTTTTGAAAAACACCAGGTAGACATCTTGTGGAAAATCTTTTATTGATAAGTGCCTCAAAAGTTTTCCGTGCCACTAAAGGCAACACCATTAAAACATTTTGATACAGCACCTTATGAGATTATGGGCTTAATAGACTCATTTCTCAAGAGTCGAACCAGAACGCTGCAATAAGACCACCAAGAAGACAACCGATAGCAATGGCGCTAGACGCTTGGATAGCACTACCTAAAGATTCTCCTCTTTTTGTCTTCTGAAAAAGTTGAATTGTGAAAGTTCCTACAGCAAGAACTGTAGTGCCAAGCAACCTTACCTCTCTAGATGGCATACTTCCTCCCTACTTAGCTTAAGAAACATTGTCGTAGTAGAAAAATTCAGAGAAGACCAGAAAAGAAAGTAAATGCACATACCTATATTTCTATTATGAATGATTCAAATTCTTGATAGAGGAATTGTAAAGCTTTTCTCTGAAAATAGGAAGCAGTAAAAAAACTTAAATTTTCAACAATCAAATAGATTAAAAAACACTCAGTAGTCATATAGATTATCCAATTTATTCAATGCTCTGAGGAGCTATCCATGCTAAAAATGTGTTGAAAAACACAAGGTGCTGTAGTTTCACAACTTCGTCTCTTGCCTGTTTTTGGTGATTCAGGTCGAGCCAGGAGCATAGTGAGGTCAGCACTGTGGATTTATGAGCATCTACTTCCCAACCAAACCGACCTGAATTTACGAGGCTGGAGTCTTGATAGGCGGCTCAACAAATCATCCTCAACCTACTCCGTGGCTCACTGCCCACTGTGTAATGGTTTAACCTATCATGTCCACAATCAGTATGAGAGGAAAGGTTCTCTCTGGGTGTACGAAATTTTGCGCGGGATGTTTGTACTACGGCAAAAATGCCATCGATATATCAGGGTTTCCAGCCCACGGTTGAGGCTTCAAATCCATTAATTTCTGAGATGCCGCGCTTTTTTTTGTACACCCGGTTCTCTCTCCCCCTTCCCCGCTGTCCCCTGGGATCTGATAAAATTTTGAGTTCGCACAGAACTCGACCCTTGCAAGGAGACTCCCACTATGGCGCGGATGTATTACGACGCGGATGCCAATTTAGATTTGCTGGCTGGAAAGACGATCGCGATCGTCGGCTACGGTTCCCAAGGTCATGCCCACGCGCTGAACCTGAAAGATAGCGGTATGAACGTCATCGTCGGGCTGTATCCAGGTAGCAAGTCAGCGATTAAGGCAAAGGAGTCTGGGCTGACCGTATATCCGGTCGATGAAGCTGCCAAACGGGCTGATTTCATCATGATCTTGCTGCCGGATGAAGTGCAAAAAACGGTTTACACCAATGAAATTGAGCCTCATCTCACTGAAGGGAAGGTGCTGGCCTTTGCGCATGGATTTAACATTCACTTCGCTCAGGTGGTTCCTCCCAGCAACATTGATGTCGTGATGGTGGCTCCAAAGGGGCCAGGTCATCTTGTGCGACGCACCTACGAGCAAGGCGAAGGGGTTCCCTGCCTGTTTGCGGTCTTTCAGGATGCTTCGGGTCAGGCACGCGATCGGGCAATGGCCTATGCAAAAGGCGTAGGCGGCACCCGTGCAGGCATCCTCGAAACCACCTTCCGCGAAGAAACCGAAACCGACCTCTTTGGCGAACAAGTCGTGCTCTGTGGTGGTTTGACGGCTTTGATTAAATCCGGCTTTGAAACGCTGGTTGAGGCTGGCTATCAGCCAGAAGTCGCCTACTTTGAATGTCTGCACGAAGTCAAGCTCATTGTGGACTTGATTGTCGAAGGTGGGCTGGCAAAGATGCGCGATAGTATCTCCAACACGGCGGAGTATGGTGACTTTACGCGTGGCCCTCGCATCGTCAATGATGAAACCCGCGCCGAGATGCGGAAAGTTCTGCACGAAATCCAAACGGGTCAGTTTGCCCGCGAGTTTGTGCTGGAGAACCAGTCTGGTAAACCGGGCTTTACAGCTATGCGTCGTCGGGAAGCCGAGCATCCCATTGAGGCTGTGGGTAAAGATTTACGCGCCATGTTTAGCTGGCTGAAAAAAGCTTAGAGCGCGTCATCAATTAAGCTCAGAAGCCTTGGGTATTAGCATGGCCGCGCCCGTCCTTGTGGACCAGACTAGGAGCTAAAACCCTTGCTACACACTATGTGTAGAGTGATTGATGACAGCCCTTAGTGACCCAAAAGCAGTACGTGAACAGCCGCTTGCGTCTAACGACATCAAGTTGCTGTTTTATTTTCCTGAGCACGACAAATTTGTAGTGAAGAATGGGGGTAATCTCATTCTTCGTTCGGTGAAACCTGCTAAAGTTTAGCGGAAGTTGGTCGGAAACCACTTGAAACCAGCCTTCTGAACTGTCTGAGATTGCGTTTGAGCTGATGATGCGATCGCATCGCGTCCTGTCTGGCGGTCTTAGCGATCAAGGCACCAGCCATTCATCTGTCATTCATCTGTAGAGCGTTTCATGACCGAATGGATTACCCAAACAATGACATCCCTGGGCTACCTGGGGATTGGGCTACTGATGTTCCTGGAGAATTTGTTTCCGCCAATTCCGTCGGAACTCATTATGCCCCTGGCTGGGTTTACAATTGCGCAGGGTAAAATGAGCTTCATACCAGCCGTATTAGCTGGCATTGTTGGCACGATGGTCGGAGCCTTGCCCTGGTATTACGCTGGGAAACTTGTAGGCGAACGACGGCTCCGACGCTTAGCCGATCGTTATGGTAAATGGCTGACGCTCTCCAGCAAAGATATCGACAAAGCCAATCGCTGGTTTAACCGTCATGGTGCTAAAACGGTGCTGCTTTGTCGCCTGGTTCCCGGTGTGAGAACGCTGATTTCACTCCCTGCAGGCATTAATCAGATGCCGATCGGACTCTTTCTGCTGTACTCCACCATTGGAACAGCGCTTTGGGTATCGTTACTCACAGCGCTTGGCTACTTCTTAGGCAGCAACTACAGTCTGGTCGAACTTTATCTAGCGCCCGTTTCAAAAGTGGTATTGCTGGGACTCGTAGTGGCCGTTATCGGTTGGGCTATCTGGCGGAAGCAGCGCAAGGCGACTTACTAGTTGAGCTAGCTCTAGAAGCTAGCCTACAGCCGCTTTTGGAGCGGACCCGTTTGATTAAACCTCCAGAAGCGACTGAGAGAATAGTGGCAGACAGGAACTACAGTAGCGCCACCTTGTCATAAAGTCCCATAAAGTAACTCGTTATAGAGAACAATGACGTTTTAGCGCTCACGCTCAAATCGTACATCGGGAGATTGAAGATTATGGATGAACACTTAAAGCAACTTCTAACATCCTTCGGTTACTGGGGTGGGCATCTAGCGATCTGGGCAGTGGTGTTTGCAGAATCGGGGTTATTGATCGGGTTCTTTTTACCAGGCGACAGTTTGCTGTTTACAGCAGGCATCCTGGCATCCCAGAACTTGCTCAATATCCAGCTTCTCGTGGTCGGCGCTTTTATCTGTGCCGTTGTGGGGGATAATGTTGGCTATATCACGGGCCACAAATTTGGTCGTCGCTTGTTCCGTCGGGAAGACTCCTGGCTCTTTCACAAAAAACACCTGAATACAGCCCAAAAGTTCTATGACAAGCATGGTAAGAAAACTATTGTGCTGGCACGTTTTATGCCGATCGTCCGCACCTTTGCCCCGATCGTTGCAGGCATTGGCGCGATGCATTACCGCACGTTCATTGCTTACAACCTGATTGGCGGCTTTGTCTGGACGTTTGGCATTACGCTGTTAGGCTACTTTCTGGGCAAAACGATTCCCGATGTCGATAAGTATCTGTTGCCAATCCTTGGGGTCATTATCGTTGTCTCGGTTGCCCCATCGATCTTGCACCTTTATCAAGAAAGCAAAGCAAACAAACCTTGAACGCACGCGATCGCTACTGGCAGCTTCTTGATTACATCCGACCGCATGGCCGCACGATCATTCAAGCACTGTTCTGTACGCTCATTTTCACAGCCATCTGGCCTGTTCTAGCGTGGATTGCTGGCAAAATGACGGTGTTGATTGCGCAGAGCAACGTGTTGGCGATCGCGCAGTTAGCTGGCATCAGTACCATTGTCTTTTTAGGACAAAAAATTGCGCTCTACGGACAAGATTCGCTGATGGCAAAAGCCGCGCTAGCTATCACTCTTGATCTGCGCAAACAGGTGTACGCCCATCTGCAACGGCTGAGCCTGAGCTACTTTGAAACGGCTCAAAGTGGGGATCTGGCCTATCGGCTCACGGAGGATATCGATCGCATTGGTGAAGTCGTCAACAAAGTCTTTCATCAATTTGTGCCAAGCGTCCTGCAACTGGTGGTTGTCTTGGGCTACATGGTGTATCTGAACTGGCAGCTAACACTGGCAACGCTGATTATTGCGCCCCTGATGGCACTGCTCATTACCTGGTTTGGTGAGCAACTCCGCCAGCTCTCCTATCGCAGCCAGAGTCGCGTGTCTGACCTGTCCGCCTTGCTGGTAGAGGTTTTTGGCGGAATGCGTTTGGTGCAAGCCTTTGCAGCGGAAGACTATATGGTTGATCGCTTTGGGCGTGAGGCCGAGCGCAACCGACGGGCACGCTTTCGAGCAGAACAGCTCAAGGCGATTCAAATGCCTGTCGTTGGGTTTCTCGAATCGTTGAGCCTGCTTTTTCTGCTGCTCTTAGGTGGCTGGCAGGTATCGCAAAAGAATCTGACCGGGGGAGAATTTGTTAGCTATTTGACGGCGGTGGTAATGCTGATCGACCCGATCTCACTGATCACCAGCAACTACAACGAATTTAAGCAAGGAGAAGCCTCCCTCGATCGCATCTTTGAGCTACTGGACATTCAGCCCACCGTCGTTGAGCAAGCAGGCGCATGCATACTACCTCCCGTTACAGGCAAAGTGGAATACCGTAACGTGAGCTTTGCCTACAAGCCCGACCAACCCGTCCTGAAAGACTTGAGCTTACTGGCACTTCCTGGGGAAGCGATCGCGTTGGTCGGTTCTTCTGGAGCAGGCAAAACCACTCTGGCAAATCTCCTGCCCCGCTTTTATGACCCTCAAGCTGGGCAGATTTTGATTGATGGCGTGGATGTTAAAGATGTCACCCTGAGCAGTTTGCGCCGTCAGATTGGCATTGTGCCGCAAGAAACCATTCTTTTTTCAGGCACGATCGCGCAAAATATTGCCTTTGGGCAGGCCGATCTTGATCTGGATGCGGTGCAAAACGCAGCCAAAATTGCCAATGCTCACCAGTTCATTGCCGAATTTTCGCAGGGTTATCAAACCTGGTTGGGTGAGCGGGGCGTTAACCTTTCGGGTGGGCAGCGCCAACGGTTGGCGATCGCGCGTGCCGTGCTGCTCAACCCGCGCATTCTCATTTTGGATGAAGCCACCTCTGCGCTCGACTCTGAATCGGAAGCGCTGGTGCAAGAAGCACTCGAACGCTTGATGCAGAATCGGACTGTCTTTGTCATTGCTCATCGACTCGCAACCGTTCGCCGTGCCGATCGCATCCTGGTACTAGAGCAAGGTCAGGTCGTCGAATCAGGCACCCACGCCGAGCTGTTAGACAAAGGCGGGCGGTACGCTCGTTTCTATACACAGCAGTTTCAGGATTAAGGCAGAGGGTAAAAGGTAAAAGGCATACGAAAGGAGTCGGGAGTCGGCTGATAGCTAACCGCTGACTGCTGATAGTTCTTCCACTCAAAACTTAAAACTCTTTCCCTTATCCCTCATCCTTCCCCTCCAACTGTTCCAGCAAGTGTGAGCAACCCATCGGTGGATCGAACATGTGAAGTTCAAACTGGCGGGAGAGTTCTTCGCAGACTTTGATGCCGCGTACACTATTGCCGTGTGTATCGAGCGGCGGCGAAAAAACAGCAATGCCCACCTGTCGAGGGACGATCGCAATAATACCACCTGACACGCCACTCTTGGCGGGAATGCCCACAGTATAAGCCCACTGGCCTGCGAAGTTGTACATGCCACAGGTATACATCACGCTGAGGATGTCACGAATGTAGCGAGTGGGAACCGCCCGATCGCCCGTCAGTGGATTCACACCCCGGTTGGCTAAAGTTGCTGCCATCACGGCTAAATCACGGCAGTTCACCATCATGGCGCATTGCTGAAAGTACAGATCCAGCGATTCGTCCATGCGATCGTCAATCATCCCAAAATGGCGCATCAGGGAGGCCATCGCTCGATTACGATGCCCCGTCGTTCGCTCAGAGAGAAACACCGACATATCGATATACACATCGTGCCCGACGTAGCGACAAAACATATCCAGCAGTCGATTCAGGCGATCGGTCGGGCCATTGCCCTTGATCAAGCTGGTTGTGGCGATCGCGCCCGCATTGATCATTGGGTTATCAGGACGTTTAGAGTGTTCATCCAGCCGAATGATCGAGTTAAAGGGATCACCTGTTGGCTCTACTCCCACTTTTGACAACACCGCTTCGCGTCCGTGCTCCTCCAGCGCCAAGCCGTACACAAAGACTTTTGAGATCGACTGAATGGTAAAAAGCTGCTCTGCATCCCCAACCGCAAACGTTCGACCATCAGCGGTTACGACACAAATACTGAACCAATCTGGGTTCATCTTCGCCAGTTCAGGAATGTAGCTAGCAACCTTGCCATCATCTAGCCCCTTATATTTGTGATACAAATCATCCAGAACGGCTTGAAATGGCTGTGATGAAGCACCCATAGGGAGAAGGGATGAGGAATGAGCTAAAGGTTAAGTGGCTGCTTGGGTGATTAGTCTATGCAGCACACATGACGTAACCCGTAGCAATGAACTCAGGTTAATAGAGAAACTCTAAGCCATTTAGCGGCTGCCATAGGGTGCGTTGCGATTCAAAAGTACTCAAGTTATCTAGAAAGATTGGGTTCGATCGCCTCAGGAAACTGCTCAAAGTTTCGCCGTACCCAATCCATGCCCACCTCGTTATTCAACTTGATGCGTTGAGGAGTGTGGGGATAAATCTTGCTTAAAATCGCCGAATCTTGCTCAACTACAACCTTGGCTAGATTGAGAAACTGCTTGCCCAACGAATTGAAGAGGGGGTGTTTGCTAATACCATACATCAGTACATAGGTGCGCGTCTGCGTCTCAGACTCTGGTACAAAAATGTGAATTTGGGCGACTTTGCCCAACACACTTTGTCCATAAAAAATCACGAGTGACGGAAAGTGATTTTCTAAATGCGCCGTCAGGACTTTAGGCAGCGTGAGCAGAATGGGATTGGTGAGTTTTTCACTCAAACTCGTAGCGGCAGTAGGCATGTTATAGAAGGCGTGCGATCGATAACCGTCATCGATAAATTGTTCAAACTGCACTTCCTCAATCCGAAACAACGGCCGATGGGTGCCGTTTTGGTGGTTGTAGTCATGCATATTGAGCAGCATAGATAGCAAATCGGTTGTCACGCTGGTATCAGCGGTGTGTCCAATAAACGTGTACTGCTCTGCAATCTCATTCAAAATTGTCGGAATCGGCATCTTTGGTTCGTAACCGCCGTAAGACCAGATGAAATCGTTTTGCACGATGAGTTCCAGAGGCGTTAACTGCGGCAGTGTTTTTTTGTTGGAACCGGGCAAAACGGTGCAACCATCCCGATCGAACGCAAGGGCATGAAAGGGACAAACCACTGCGCTCGTTTGGCGATCGGTTTTCTCGCACCACCCTTCAGACAGCATCGCTCCCATATGCGGACACGCGTTTGGTAACGAATTGATGTTGCCTGCCGAGTCTTTCCAAAGCACGTAATCAGTCCCGTACAAGGAGATTTTTCTCGGCTGATTGGCTGATAGCATAGACGTGTGCGCGAGTAACCAGGGTGCGCCCTGCAACATCTGGCTCATGATATCCTCCCAAAGTTAAATACTAACTAAACAGTTAGTTAGTATGGGCGATTAAGGCCTGCTTGTCAATTTGTTAGCCTTCAATTTGTTGGTAGCACCTATATTCATGCGCCGAGATTGCTGTCCACAAACCTTTGGGGACAAACTTTGGTTAAGATATGGTGTCTGTCGAATGTCGGAGTACTGTGGGTCGTTTAAGTAAAGCAACACCATCAACTCGATCGCTCAACAAACCGCGTCAGGCGCGTGACTCAGAGGCGACGAAAGCGCAGATTCTCAATGCGGCAGAGGAGGAGTTTGCGCGGCATGGGCTGAGTGGCGCACGCATGGACGCGATCGCGGCGGGGACAGGTGTCACCAAAGCGATGATTTACTATTACTTTGAGAATAAAGAGGGCTTGTATCAGGCCGTTTTACAGCGTCCAGCCCATGAATTGTTAGATGCTCTCAAGCAATTACCACTGGACGAATTGGCTCCCGAACAAGCGCTGGAAATGTTGGTAAAAGGCGCGATCGCCCATGAAGTTGCCCATCCCTATCAGCAAATGATTCTCTTTCAGGAAGCGAGTCAAAACCGGGGAAAATATTTTGCTCAGGCAGACTGGCAGGCCCCCTTTGCCTACCTCCTTAAAATTCTGGAACGAGGGATGGTAGATGGTACGTTCCGTGCGGTCGATCCCTGGCTGACCGCCATCAACATCGCTGGAGTGTGCAACTTTTACTTCACAACCTATGACAATGTGAAACATATTGCACCCGATTGGGATTTTCGCAATCCTGCGATGGTGGAGCGCCATACCCAGGAGGCGATCGCGTTCATTCTGGCAGCCGTAAAACAGCAGAAATGACGATCGTTCAGGTGAATCCAATTTAGAGGGGTGAGTTAGAATAAGAGTTAAGCCGATCTCAATTTGAATTTGAATTTACTCTCAACCCTTCACCACGATTGTCACGCTCAGCCTGTACCCTCCCAGCGCGTATTAGGAGTTGCTTGCTTGCATGGGTGAATCCAACGGCTATCTGGATTCTCACGGCACAACAGGTGCGTTGCATCTGAAAGCCGCCAAGCAGCCTGTAGACTTGACGATCGCCGAAGATGCGTCCTATCGCTCCGTTCTTCATGCCAACGCGGTTCCGCCCCAGCCAACCTCGTTGATGCCAAAAGAGTTGCGCGATCGCGTGCTTCAGTGGCTTCAAAAGCATGTTCCCAACAGCAGGCTAGAGCACATTCTGCGCGTCGAACAAATGGCCGTTGAGCTTGCCGTGTGTCATCATGTTGATCCGGCGCAGGCAGCACAGGCAGGGCTAATGCATGACCTCGCCAAGTTTTTTAAGCCTCAACGTTTGCTAGAGATGGCGCAAGCAGAGGATTTAGCGCTTGACCCCGTAGACATCGCCAATCCACATTTGCTTCACGCGGCTGTAGGGGCGATCGTGGCGAGAGATGAGTTTGGCATACACGATGAAGCCGTGCTGGATGCTATTCGTCACCATACGCTGGGATGCCCTGGCATGAGCGGTTTGAGTTGCGTCGTCTTTCTGGCCGATAGCCTGGAACCAGGCCGAGGCGATACACCCAAACTGATTGCATTGCGTCGAAACAGCCAGCAACATCTCCACCGCGCTGTCTGGCTCACCTGTGATGAATCGTTACGCCACTTGCTGGCTCGCGCTCAACAAATTCATCCCCGCATGGTGCTGACCCGCAACTGGGCACTAGCACTGACGGACAAAAAGTTGCCATTGCCTCGTGCCCACTAAGTTCCATTGACACCGCCTACGCTAAAATTTCCCTCCCACTAGAACGCTTAAAGCACCGATACGAAGCCCTTTCTTTTTAGTACCAGCTTTAACCACCTACCACCCCGGAGACTGAATGGCAAACTACGCTCAAGAATCTTTAGCATCTGTCTTAACCACCGCAAACGATACCACATTGGTCAATGAGCCTGATTTGAGTCTGCAACTGGCGATCGCCGCTGCTACGGCTGCTGACGAGCGCAAAGCCGCTGATATTACCCTCCTACGGGTTTCAGAGGTTTCAACGCTGGCAGATTATTTTGTCATCGTCACAGGCTTTTCCAAAGCACAGGTACGGGCGATCGCGGCAGCCATTAAAGACAACGTAGAAGAGGCATTGCAGCGTAGGCCCATTCGTACAGAGGGGCAGACTGAAGGGAGTTGGACGCTGCAAGATTACGGCGATGTCATCGTCCATATTCTGATGCCTCAGGAGCGTGAATTTTACAACCTGGAAGCGTTTTGGGGCCACGCTGAGCGGATCGACTTTGCCGCGATCAACCAGTGGGCAAAAGCCGCTCACTAAAAAGAAGCCTTTAGAGACGGGGGAAGCGCGATCGCATCGCTGCCTTGCGTCCAGATGAACCTTGAAGGGTAGCAGGAGAAACCGAGCCAGCGCGATTATTTTTAGCTCCTGACGCTTGCCTTCTGGCTTCTGACTTTTGCCTCCCCCGATAATTTCATCTGCACAAACACTAGCCCAAACGTTGTGCCTAATAGCAGTGTGGCTGCCGCCGCCGCATAGCCAAAATCAAACTGAGCGAACGCTTGCTCGTAGATGTAGTACACCAGCAGGTTTGTGGTATTAAGTGGGCCACCCCCCGTAATGACATACACCTGCTCAAAGCTGCGTAAGGTAAAGATGGCGGTTGTAACAGCGGCGAAAATCAAGGTTGACCGCAATCCCGGTAACGTGATGTACCAAAACTGCTGCCAGGAGTTTGCACCATCCAGTTCGGCGGCTTCGTAACGGCTTTTGGGAATGGTTTGCAGCCCTGCAAGAAATACAACAAGATTGAACCCAAGCTGCTTCCAAACGCTGAGCAAAATCAGCACAGGCATGGCCCAAACGGTACTGCTCAACCAGGGAATGGGAGCAATGCCAACGATATCGAGCCACTGGTTGAGCGGGCCTTCGGTTTGAAACAGCCAGCGCCAGCCCAACCCAACCGCCACCATAGATGTAATGGAGGGCAAAAAATAGGCCACTCGCAAAAGGTCGCGCAGGACGATCGCGCGATCGAGCAAGACCGCTAACCCTAATGGTAAAGCCAAACTGGGAAGCACGGTTGCAGCGGTAAAGTAGACGGTGTTACCCACAATTTGACCGAAATCGGGATTTAGCAATAAGCGTCCGTAGTTTCTCAAGCCAACCCAGTGAACGCCTGCTCTGGTAAAACTGCCAGTGGTAAAGCTGAGGTAGACAAGATAGGCGATCGGATACAGCACAAAAACTCCCAACAGCAACAGGGCAGGTGCTAGGAAAATCCAGGCAGCAAGGGTGTCGTTATCCAAGTCAAGTCGCGCGTTTAGGGGTGTTTTCTCGACAGTCATAGTATCTCGCCAGCAAACAGTGTGAATTTTAGCAGTTGGGCGATCGGCTGGCAGCACTGGTAAGATGCTGATCATCTGCTGGCAGGAGGTTCATGCACCCACTGGCTCAAATGCATCGTGTAACGCGATCCCTCGATCGCGCAAGTCTGCTGATCAGTTTGGCGATCGGCTGCTTCAGTTTGGCTGGCTTCACAACCGTTCTTCTGCCTCTCGCAACAGCAGAGCCGACCTCAACACCTACAGCTAAGCCTGAAATTCCGGTTGTATCGGTTCCCGTGACTAAGAAAATCTTAGGCCAGTGGTTAACGAAAGAACCACTTGATGGTGACATGGTGATGTTTGTCTTTGCGCCAGAAGGCAAGGCGTACATTCTTTCCGGCACAGCGGCATCGGGGAACGCGATCGCCAGTCAATTTCAGTACCGCCTTGATGACAAGCCTCAACCCATCCATCTAGATATCATTCTGGCAGACAAGGCCGTCGTCGAAACCTTGTTTGAGTTCACACCCGACGGCGAACTGCGCCTGCAAATGTTGGGCACTCGTCCCGGTAAGCCTCGTCCCGCCGCTCTTACCGACAATGCCACGCTCTTTCAAAAAGTGTCTGACGAAACCACATTACCTCCTGGCACTGAGCTGAAGCCGCCTACCGTCCAGACAAAATAAGATGATTTGATGACTTTTAACCCAACCGCAAACGGTTCATCTAGTTTAGTGTCACCCGACATTTCTGCAATGCCACCCCAAAGTGGCGCACCGTTGAAATTAGGTGTGATGGCATCGGGGAGTGGCAGCAATTTTGAAGCGATCGCTCAAGCCATTGCAGATCGAACCCTCAACGCACAGATAAACGTCTTGCTCTACAACAATCCTGGTGCAAAAGCAGCGGCTAGAGCCGATCGCTGGGGTATTCCTGCTGTGTTGCTAAATCACCGTGAGTTTGCCAGTCGAGAAGCACTGGATGAGGCGATCGTGGAAACACTGCAACAGCATGAAGTGGAATGGGTCATCATGGCAGGCTGGATGCGGATCGTCACGCCCGTTTTGATCAATGCCTTCCCCAGACGGATGCTCAACATTCATCCCAGTTTACTTCCTAGCTTTAAAGGCAATCGCGCCGTTGAACAAGCGCTGACAGCAGGCGTAAAAATCACAGGCTGCACGGTGCATCTTGTCGTGCCAGAAGTAGATAGTGGCGGCATCATCATGCAAGCTGCCGTACCTGTACTCCCCGATGACACGTTAGAAACTCTGCACGATCGCATCCATATCCAGGAACACCGAATCTTTCCGCAGGCGATCGCAGTGGCTGCCAGTCAAGGGTCTGATTAGCGATCAGCGATCAGCAGTTAGCGGTAGCTATTGGAGTCAAACTCAAAACTCAAAACTCAAAACTTTCCTCCTCCCCCTCCTCCCGCCGCCATTCGTCAACCACAAACGTTCGACTACGCTTACTCTCTGAACGTATCGCTATTGGTTAGCGATCGCGTCTTGAAATGCGATCGGCGTCAAAATTGTCGTCGTCCTCTTCAAACCAATCATCCGCACTTTCTGTCGGTGCAGGCTCTTCATACGCAGGCGCTGGTTCTGCATCCAGTGGGCGAAATGGTGGCACGATGACACGGTAATCTGCGTCTACTACGGGTTGTCCCGTCACGGGTTCAGCTTTACCCACGCCGGAGTCTTTCGGCTCGCGGTAGCTGTAGGAATACACCGACCCCTGACGAGAACTCGTTCTTGGTTCTTGCTTGGCCTCGTAGTTTGTACGAGCACTGGCAGCAGTCGATCGGGTGTCTCTGGGAGTATCTCTGGGTTCATCGTCTTCCCAGTCATCGCTAGGCTCCGCTTCCCAGTCATCGATCGGGTCATCGTTTGCAGGCGATCTCACACGGCTTGAGGCACGATCGGCTGGCTCTTCATAGCCGTCCCAATTGTTCCAGTCAGCATCGTCATCGGTTGACGTTGACGTTGAAGCGCGAGCATAGGCCGATCGCGGTTCTGCTGATGACGTAGAACGCGACTGAAACCCGCTTGGGCGAGAAGCTTGGCGAAAGCGCGATCGTGCTGCACGTACAGCAAAATAGTTTGAGAGGCCAAACAAGCTGGTAATGAGAAGATTGGTCACAACACCCGCCCCGATCGCGCCCAAAATCCACAGTGCCAACGGCCATGCAGGCGTTTGAATGCCCAAGAACGTTAGCTGTATGGGCGACCAGTTGAACTGCACCAGAAGGAATAATCCTCCAGCCAGTCCTAGCAGCAGTACCAGACGAATAAGGGCCATGAGTGGAGAAGACAGTTGATAGTTGTTGGTTGTTAGTGCTCCAGTTACAACCAATAGTCCCACGCTAACAGATCAGTCTGCTAGCTTTTTAAGCGCGATACCTATTGGCTACCCTACAACAGCCTCGATCGAACCACTAAAAACCAACAACTAACCACTAAAACCCTCTCAGTGTCCTTCCCATCGGTTTAGCGGCACACAGTCAATTTCTAGCTGATCCAGAGCACGAGCGACCACAAAATCAACGAGGTCTTCGATCGTCTGTGGGTTGTGATACCAGGCGGGAATGGCAGGCACAATGCGCGCCCCCGCTTCTGCAAGAGCCGTCAAATTGCGGAGATGGATAAGGCTGAAGGGCGTTTCACGCGGTACGACCACCAGTTTCCGCCCCTCTTTTAGCTGGACATCAGCCGCTCGTTCTAACAAATCAGAACTGAGTCCACTCGCCAGCTTTGCCACCGTACTCATGCTGCATGGCAAGATAAGCATCCCCAACGTGCGGAAAGAACCACTGGCGATCGTGGCTCCTATATCATTCCAGGAATGGCAGGTTAGTTTGCCAGCGCTTTCTACGCCTGCCTGCTGTCGCCAAAACTGCTCCTGCTGTAGGGATTCGGGTGGCATCCGTATATTTTGCTCTGCCTGCCACACCATATAAACCGCTTTGGAAGCAACGAGATCGATCGCATAATCCGCTGCCAGAAGAAACTTCAACGCACGAACGGCATAAATGAGGCCAGAGGCTCCAGTAATGCCCAGAATGAGCGGACGGGAAGGGGAAGGGGAAGACAAGGGGCGTAAAGGTGAAGGGGGAGCGGAGGGGGCAAGGGAGAGGGGGGAGCGGAGGGGCAAGGGGCGCATGGGAAAAGACGAGGACGTTCTGCCTTTTCAACAGTCGTCAGTGACCAGTGAAGCGGCGAGCAGTGCTGGGACAGGGCACGACTGAAACTTGATGACTGTCAACGCTTCCCCTGCTTCCCTTGCTTCCCTGCCTCCCCTGCTCCCCCTACTTCCCAAACGCCTGCCCTCTGACTCCTCACCAATCACTCGTCATCAAACTCTGATTCTATTTCAGGCACTGAAACTGATTCTGCACTTATTTCATCATCTGTGGCTTCGCTGCCGCCGCCAACGGCAATGAGGTCAATTTGCTGGCGGTAGTAATCAACACTCTTCACCTGGACTTCAATGCGATCGCCCAGACGATATTGCTTACGGTTTTTACGTCCTACCAGCGTTTGCTGGCGCGATCGATACTCGTACCAGTCGTCTTTGAGCGAGCTAACATGCACCAAGCCTTCGACGAGCAGTTCCTCAATTTCGACAAACAGCCCGTAGGATTGAACGCCTGTAATGAGACCGTGGAAGATTTCACCTGTGCGTTCTCGCATGAGTTCGGCTTTTTTCAAGCCTTCCAGATCTTGCTCAGCTTCCTGCGCGACTTTTTCGCGTTCGCTAAGATGCACCACTTGAGCTGCAAAGTAAGTTTCTAGCTCTTGATGAATTTCGGGTGGCAGCACATTCCAGCTAATGTTGCCGTGAGCAGAACTGTTGCGGAGGTTGACGGTTTCTTTAGAGCGAGTGGATTTGCGATCGCGCCCCTCCTCAAACAATGCATGCAGTGCCCGTTGTACCAGCAAATCGGGGTAGCGACGGACAGGCGATGTGAAGTGGGTATAGCCATGCTCCAGTGCCAGACCAAAGTGCGATCGAGGCGTGGTGCTGTAAAACGCTGGTTTCAACGTTTCTAGCAGTAGATAGGTCATGACCCGTTCGGCATCCGATTCAGCAAACTTTTGCGTAAAGTGCTGGTAATCTTCAGAGCGCACAACATCTTCTTGCTCCAGATGCAGCTCAATATCCATGTTGACGGAGAGTTTGATCAACTCCTGCACATCATCTGGGTCAGGCGTGGGATGCACGCGGTAGAGGCTTGGCACGCCCAATGCTTGCAGATGATCTGCTACAAGCTGGTTTGCCAGCAGCATCAGTTCGGCAATGATCGCGTAGGTCGGGACAGAAGGCGATACGACCATTGCTCCCAGTACGCCCTCATCGTCGTAATGAAACTTTGGCGTAAAGACCAGTTTGCCTGCATCCGGTGCGTCAGTATCTACTACACCGCTAGAGCTAAACTTTTCGGGAAGGTTCAGTTCAAAGGCTCCTCGCTGATGCCGCTGTTGCTTGAGCGCCTGACTGAGCGAGGAAACCTGATCGAGTAAATCAAACACTGGTGCAAGGGCTTGAATGTCTACCCCTGGAGGCTGCTCACTTGCAGTCGATCGCTCCAGAATGGCCTGTGCCTGCTGATAGCTAAGCTGGTAGTCAACCTTGATCACCGTTGGCTGAATCTCATACTCCAGAACACGCCCCTCTGCATCAAGCGTCACTAGGACAGACACGGCCAGCCGATCATGATCCGCCTGAAACGCACAGAGCGAGTGGGCGATCGCATCGGGCAGCATGGGAATCACCAGGTCGCCGAGATAGACAGAAGTACCGCGTTTGCGCGCCTCACGGTTAATGGGTGAATCTGGTTCCACGTAGTGCGCGACGTCTGCAATGTGTACCCCCAAGCGCCAGCGGTTCCCGTCTAGCTGCTCCAGAGTCAGCGCATCATCCAGACTATCCGTATTGGCCTGACTGCTGTCTGCTTTGATGGTGATGGTGGTCAGCTTGCGTAAATCGACCCGGTTTTTCAGGTCTGCTTTGCTGAGCTTGGTTGGAAGCGCCTTTGCAGCGGCTTCTACTTCATCGGCAAAGGTGCGAGAGAGGTAGTGTTTGCAGCACACAATGTCGATGTCAGCGGCATCAGTATCGGTGCCCAAGATCTGAGCCACTGTTCCCAGGGGCGGGTTTTGCCCTAACGGATACCGCAATAGCTTGACATGGGCTAGCTGATCGATCGCGTCTCCTAAATTCTCGCCATTCTGCTGCAAATGCACTTCAAACAGCAGGCGATCGTCCAGTGGCACCGCGCGAAAGCCTTCCTCTGCCTTCTTCACACGCGCCAGCACAGAGGGATTGGAGCGTTCTAAAATCAAGCGCACTTCCCCTTCGGGACTGCGACGACGACTGCCTTCTTTAGTCACCCGGACCAACACGCGATCGCCATTCCAGGCGTTGCTTAACTGGCTTTCGCGGATGTAGATGTCATCGGCACCTTCCACATCCTGAATCGCAAAGCAAAAGCCTTTGCTAGAGCAACGCAACTTGCCTTCGACAACACCATCTTCCACAATGCGTTTGTACCGTCCCCGATCTTTGGTCAGGATGCCAATTTTTTCCAGCGCATCGAGCGCAATCTGGAGCCGACGCAAATCTTCGTCGTTGCGACAATCCAGCTTTTTTTCTAAAACTTTGGGAGCAACGAGCTTGTCATCAGTGAAGTTTGACAGCAGGGCCGCGATCGAAAATTCCATGAAGCGATAGATCCTTGTGTACTTAATTCTGTGTCAGATGGTCTAACAGAACCTCAAATCCGGGGGTTTGAACAAAGCTGCCAGGGCGTATCCCATACGTATCTGTGGCTAGGCAGCACTTCATTCCATGCAGAAGTTACCTTAACTCGATGCTGCTAACCTCGCCTGCGGCTAACTTGCTTGAGCAACCATATCCAGTTGATTACTCACTGCAAATTGCAACGTTGGCGCACTACCGCGATCGATCTAGAGCTCAAACCGAAGTTTGCTTGAATCGAACAGAACAGCGGTAGACAGAGAACTCAGAATCATGTCTGAGTTACTCAAGAGCGGCAAAAAGCCAGAGAACAGGCGATCGCTTGACACTTTGAACGCACCGCTGAAGATCTGTAATCATTACGCAGTAAGCGCTGTCAACAACGATGGCAATCAACAGCCAGCACTGGATACATGATTGGAAAGTGTCCATACCAGGAACTGGAGCTGTCACCGATTGAGCGCCAATGACTCAATGCTTACAGACGGATTGCTCAAACGCTAGCGATTCCTTTCTCTATTAAAACTCTATTTAGCACTTTCGCACCAAAGGTCAAGACGGGTGGGGACGATCGACACCTTATCGTAGTTCTCAATGCACGAAACTAAAACAAAACATTCTGCACCAGCGCTTTAGTGGCTTGACCTCCTGAGAGGATGTCTTAAAAGGTATGAATGCCTACCCGAACCGCCCCCCTGCCCCCCAAATTTGAGGGGTTCTGAGGTGGAAGTCCCCCAGAATTGGGGGATTGAGGGGGCGAAGGCAGCGTCTCTGACACTTCTCAGACATCCTCTAACTCCTGACTGCCTAAGCGCGGTTGTACCGCAGTTGCATGAAAATTGCCATACTCTAGTTTTAGAAGCAAGCATGCTGCGCTTTGTACGCTCAGTCAGCTTGCCAGCGCCGATTAATCAAGCTAGTGAGAATGTGATCTTCCCAGTTTCCGTTAATAAGCAAATAATCTCTGGCGTACCCTTCAACAACAAAACCTAACCGTTTGAGTAGGTTGCCGCTGCGCTGGTTGCGAGGCATATAGTTGGCACTTACGCGGTGCATATTCAATTCATTAAAGACATACTGAATTGACAAGCCAACGGCTTCTGTCATGTAGCCTTTGCCCTGTTTACTTTCGGCAAGGCTATAGCCCAACGTACAGCCATGCAACGGCGATCGAAAGAATTGCGTAAAGTTGATAATACCAATAATGACTTCAGGCTTCTCTTGTTCAAAAACAAAGAGCCTTAATGACTGGTTATAGTTAAATTCGATCAGATTCCGTTCGACTTGTCCACGCCAGAACTCTTCAGCAAAAAAATCGTGCGATCGCGTCGGTTCAAACGGTGCTAAAAAAGCTCGGTTTGTGCGGTAGTAACGTGCAATTTCATGCACATCACGTTTGTTTGCCAGCCGTATTATGAGCCGCTGTGTCGCTAGCTGAGGTGGCACTAAAGGATGCTCTTTCATCTTAGTTAGCTGTTGATTCAGCCTGTTTTTTAGTTGGCTTGAATTTGCTTTAACAAGGTATAGAATGGTTGCCAATCATCATGCTGAGCGATCGCGTCCCATACAGTTTCGATTTCGGGTCGCAAGGGTGTTGTGATGGGATTATGAGTGCGGAGGCGGATGGCGATCGCATCCATTTCTGCGTCTGGCAGCTTTAACAAACCGATAAAATAGCTGTTTTTCCAGTTGTGCCAGAGAGTAGCAAACTCACCCAGTGAAACAGTCGCTTGACTGAAGATATTGCCAACATCTTCACGCCAATCTCTAGAGAATTGCTGCGCCAGCTCTGCAAAGAAACTGTGATACCCAATCTGCGTTTCTTTCAAAAGTGTCAATGTCTGTTTCAATAACTCATCAAATTCTGGCTGCTTCGAGTCATCAAACCCAAGTTTGTTCAACATGCGTTGACGATACGCCTGCTCATAATGCGTGTTGAACGGTGCCAATCCTGCTTCTAAATCAGAGGTAGAAATAACTCGCGCCAGGGGACGTTGTAGCATCTCTAAATTCCAGCGACAAATGGCGGGTTGTCTGCCGTAGCTGTAACGCCCAAAGTGATCAAAATAGGCAGCCGTAAAGCCTGGATCAAGGGTAGGAATGAAGGCAAATGGGCCATAATCAAAGCTTTCGCCCGTAATCGCCATGTTGTCTGTATTCAGCACCGCATGGCAGAAACCAGCCGACATCCATTGTGCGGTCAACTCGGCAACCCGCCGCACCAGTTCAGCATAAAGCAAGGCGTAGCGATCGCTCCCACCCCACAAGTGCGGGTAGTAAACCTCAATCACATGATCCAGCAAAATGGCGATGAGATCTTTGCGATCAAGGGCATGCAGTCGCTCAAAGGTGCCAAAGCGAATGTGCGATTGTTGCATGCGAACCATGACGGACGATCGAGTGGGGGATGGCTCGTCACCCCGCCAAAGTGATTCTCCCGTTTCGATCAGGCTTAAACAGCGTGATGTGTTAACTCCAGCTCGATGTAACGCTTCGGCTGCCAGCACTTCGCGCACGCCACCCTTCAGCGTCAAGCGACCATCGCCCCCTCTAGAATAGGGCGTTGTGCCCGATCCTTTGGTGCCCAAGTCATACAACAGGCCGTCCGCACCCCGCGCTTGACCGTAAAGAAACCCCCGACCATCGCCCAAGAAGGCGTTATACTCGCCAAATTGGTAGCCGTGATAACGCAACGCCAGGAACGGACGCACTCCCTGAAACGTGCCAAACGCCTCAATGAAATCAGCATCGCTCACCAACAGCGGCTCTACCCCTAGCGTTGGCAGTAGATCGTCATTGCGAAAGCGCAGTATGTGCGCTGGAAACTCGGCCGCAGCAACCAGATCGTAGTAATCATCACCCAGTCGTTCGAGAGAGGGTTCGTAGTCGAGTTGGAAGAGGGGATTGGCAGACATTTCAGCAAACATTGCAATCGTGCAAGAGGGCAGACGAGGCATCACAGCATTCTCTCACTAAGCCTGAAGACCGGGCAATAACCCACTTGACCAACATTTATCCCGTTCTGAGCAGCGGCGATGGGACGAAGACGAATGCGTAGGTTCAGAGTCCTCCATCGACTGCGATCGCGCTCAAGAAGCCTCAAGCCGCCAAGACTGATCGGGCGAGAGCACTAAGACGCACTGATGGAAATGAGTGAGCGTTGAGCGATGACCAACGCTCAAAAAGGTCGTGCCGATCGCTTGCAAATGTTGATACAACCGCTCTTCATTGTCAGCATCTAAAGCGCTGGTAGCTTCATCGAGAATGGCATAGTCTGGTTTTTGCAGCAGCAAGCGAGCAAATGTTAGACGCTGCTGTTCTCCCTGCGACAGCACATCAGCCCAGTCTCGTTCGGCATCAAAGCCGCCAAAGCGTTCAGCCAGATCCGCCAGATTCACCTGCGCCAAAATTTGCTTTAAATGCGGCTCATCGACTTCGATATGGGTATTGGGATAAAGAATCTGATCGCGCAGAGTACCCATTACCATGTAGGGGCGCTGCGGCAAAAAGAGAATTTTGTCTGCATTGGGTCGCACGATCGTACCGCTGCCAGAATGCCACAGCCCCGCGATCGCCCGCAGCAAGGAGCTCTTCCCACAGCCGCTGGCTCCCATGACTAAAAGCCCCTTACCTATCGGCACGTCGATCGACAAGTCTTCAACGAGCGTCCGCTGATAGCTGGGGGTTTGCAGCGTGAGATGCTCCAGTGCCAGACGATCGGCAGTAGTCGTTTGAATCGTTGGCTTGCAACCTACTTCCCCTACTTCCTCCGCTTCCCTTGCCTTCGGCTCTGTTTGCTCAAGAAAGGCCGCAAAGGTATACAGGCGGTTAATGCCAGCACCAAACGTCGTCAACGCCTGAAAACGGGCAACCACCACATTCAGTGAGAAAAAGACCCGAATGAACGCACCCTGCGCTTCGCTAACTTTACCAACCTCAAGCTCACCCGCAAAAATGGCGGGCGCTACAACCAGCGCAGGCAGAATGAAGGGAATAAACTCATAGGCATTGGTCAACACGTTCAGGTTTAGTTCCCAAAGCAGCACCCGCTTCACGTTTTCAAAGACTTCCAGAAACCGATCTTTGACCTGCGCCGCTTCCCGTACCTCACCGCGATAAAACGCGATCGCCTCTGCATTCTCCCGAATCCGCACCAGGCTAAACCGAAAGTCGGCTTCTTTTTTAAGCTGCTCAAAATTCAGCCGCACTAATGGTTTGCCAAACACGACGGTCGTGACCAGCGTTCCCACGATCGCATACAGCAGCAGGAAAAACACAAGGGGCTGGGAAAGCCCCCAAAGCACGCCACTAAAGGCAGCCACTGCCAGCACCGATTCCACCAGCACCAGCAAAAATGACAGCGACTCTTGGGTAAAACTCCGCACATCCTCCGCAATCCGCTGATCGGGATTGTCAATATCTATCTCCGAGGTGCTGAGGTTGTAATAGGCGCGATCGTCAAAGTAGTTGTCTACAAAGCGATTGGTGAGCCAGCGTCGCCATTGCAGACTGAGGCGATCGCGCAGATAACGATAACCCGCTAGCAGAGGCGCGTAGAGGATCAGCACCCCAATGAAGATGACGACCGTTTCCCAAAAGCGCGGCTCATCTCTGGCAGAAAGGGCTGAAATCAACACCCCTCGCTTGTTGTTCAGCACTACACTCAGTCCGGTATACGCCAGCAAAAACAGCACCACGCCCAGCAGCAACCCTCTCGCTTGCCATTTTTCCTCCCCGAACCAGTAGGCTTTGGCGATCGTCCAAAACTGCTGGAAAACTTGCAAATTCAATCGATCCATTCGTTTGTTCCTATGAATAGCGGTCAGCTTTCAGCGCTCAGCCATCAGCGCTCAGCTTTCGTCCCAACCCTCCCCTGCTCTCCCTGCTCTCCCTGCCCTCTCTGCTCCCCCTGCTCCCCCTGCCTCCCCTACGCCCCTTACTCATCCTAATGATGTTGGTCAAAGCGAACGATCGCAGCCAATTCTCCATACTTTGTCTCACGCGCCAGTCCTGACGGTAAGATGAGGTCTGTGCAAGAAACTTTGGGAGCAGACGGGTGCCCACACTCGGCGTTAATATCGACCACACCGCTACAGTACGGCAGGCAAGACGTACTGTAGAGCCTGATCCCGTTGCAGCAGCGGTTCTAGCAGAGCTGGCAGGTGCCGATGGCATCACGGTTCACTTGCGCGAAGATCGCCGTCATATTCAGGATCGAGATGTGCGCTTGCTGCGAGGAACCGTGCGAACGCACTTAAATTTGGAGATGGCTGCAACGGATGAAATGGTCGCGATTGCCCTCGACGTCAAGCCTGACTACGTAACTCTCGTACCCGAAAAGCGCGAAGAAGTCACAACCGAAGGGGGGCTAGATGTGGCAGGACAAATAGACCGGATGACGCAAATTGTCACCACGCTGCAAGACGCAGCCATTCCAGTGAGCCTCTTTATTGACGCTGATCCCCGGCAAATTGACGCGTCCGCAGCCCTGCACGCTCAGTTCATCGAACTGCACACGGGGCAATATGCGGAAGCTAAAACAGAAACCAGTCGCGCCAAAGAGCTAGCGATTCTAAAAGACGGATGCAAACGGGCGATCGCTGCTGGTTTGCGCGTCAACGCTGGACACGGACTCACTTACTGGAATGCGTACCCGATCGCCTGCCTCCCTGGAATGGAAGAACTCAACATTGGGCACACCATCATTAGTCGCGCCATTCTCGTCGGCATGGAACGCGCTGTTCGCGAGATGAAACAAGCGATTCGAGGAGAGTGAGAGATCGAGAGTTAAGAGTTTTGAGTTAAGAGTTTTGAGTTGGAGACGGTTAGCAATGATTTTGCTGTAGCTCTAACTCTTCACCTACTAAAATTCTGAATCTTAGCTCCTGACTTCCCTGCGGTAAACTCAAAACTCAAAACTCCCCTCTGACTCCTGACTTCCCTCCAGTAAACTCAAAACTCAAAACTTTCCCTAACCATGCAAACCTACTACTACGTCCTTGCCAGCCAGCATTTTTTGACCCAAGAAGAGCCGATCGACGAAGTGCTTAAAGAGCGCACGCGCCACTATCATGAGCAAGAAAAAGACATTGACTTCTGGCTCGTGAACGAACCTGCATTTTTGAATGCGCCAGAGCTAGCAGCGATTAAAACCAAGTGTCCTCAGCCCGCGAGTGCTATTATTTCAACCAATCCTCAGTTCATTACCTGGTTAAAATTGCGGCTAGAATTCGTGATCACAGGTGAGTTCCAGGCTCCTTCAGACACCATTCCGCAGCCGTTAGCCTCTCTAGCTGCCATTTCTTAAGCTCCAGTTAGCGTGAAGGGTGCTAAATTGGCTTCCCAGCAGTAAAATTGGCTTTCCAGCACGAAGAGAGGTACCTCATCAATTCAACTCTCTCCATAACGCTCATGTCTCAGATTGCTCGACAGGTTCCCTCTTGGCTCGGTTTGCTACTTCTTGCTGGTATAAGTTTAGCGATGAGCACCAGCGTCGTCGCCCAAATTCCGCCAGCACCGCCAACGTTAGATGCGCCTACACAAGCGGGCTATGCCAATTGTCAACCGCCGATCGCGGGTGAGTATCTGCTGCTTGTTGTCAGCAAAACCTCTGAAAGCCAAGAGCAGGTTCGTCGTACTCTGCCCCCTAATGCAACGGTAACCGTCTGTAACTACCTAAGTGATGTAGTCACACGAGTCGGTGGTTTCACATCGGCTGAGGCAGCAAATGCCTGGGCAAACTATATGCGAGACTCGCTTGGGCTGTCAGCCTTTGTCGCTCGCCCCTCTGAACCTGCGGCTCAAGCCTCGCCTGCGCCCGGTTCTACCACAACATCGCCTGCTCTAGCATCCACGAAACCCCTGCCCAGTGGTACAGCGGCTCGATCGTCCGCCCCTGGAGATGCGCGATCGTACAACCCGCAAGCGTTAGGCGGAGGGTACGCCGTTTTAGTGGATTACTTCAGCAAGCCAGCACTGGCAAAGCAGGTACAGCAGCTTGTGGGTAAAGAGATTGGGCTGGCTTCCTACCGCCAACGTCCCTACTTGCTGGCTGTACATACAACTGACCAAAGCCTTGCCAACACAACGTTACAAGCACTCACCGAGCGTGGTTTTTGGGCGATGGTAGTCGATAGTCGTCGAGTCACCTTGTTGCGTCAGTCGATCGCCACGCCACAATCAAACGTAAAGAAATAGCGTTTATCCCATTCAAGACAGTTACGCCACAGGTTGATAGGCATCTGCGGCACACAGTCGCTCAATGGCCTGGTCAGCCGTGATCAATCGTTTCAAGACAACCTGACCGATCGCCTGGGTCGCAACATCAACCTGAGTCGAATCCCCTGGTTTCACCTCAACCATCAAAACAGCCTCTTCAACCCGGTAGAGCCAGAGCTTTTCGCCTTGCTCCCACACGCAGAGCTTAATCTGACTGATCTCAGGCTTGCGTCTCCACGCGCTTTCGTTCCATAGCCCTCCCAGTTCCCAAACCCTGCCAATCGTCCAGCCATCTGACAGAAAAAAATACTTCACGGAAATATCCCGAATTGCTGCAATGGATTGCTGATCAGGCTACAAGCGCGCTCATCAGCCTCGAACAATTTAGCCAATCTTAACTGCACTTATGGCCGTAGCATACGTCATCCCGCACTAGACCAACCATAAAGTACCGTACTGCACGTGCGATCGCATACACTCAGTGTCGATCAAACTGGTAATCTGTCTAGGTAACTCGATCCATAGTTGGTTGCGGCCCCAAACACAGCAATCGCACGATGCTACGGCAACCTCAGAACCCGCATCCACTTAACCATCACCCTTTTCTTGCAGCATTATGGATATTCAGGCGCTCATCCGCGAAATTCCAGACTTTCCCAAACCGGGAATCCTCTTTAAAGACATCACGACCCTTCTACGCGATGCTCATGGCTTGCGTTATACCATCGATACGCTGGCAGAAAAATGTGCAGACCTGGCACCCGATTTTATTATTGGAATGGAATCACGCGGCTTTATCTTTGGGGCACCGCTGGCGTACAAGCTGGGAACAGGCTTTATTCCCGTTCGCAAACCCGGCAAGCTTCCCGCTGCGGTTCACTCCATCGAATATGAGTTGGAATACGGCATGGATCGTCTGGAAGTGCATCAAGATGCCCTTCATCCCCCAGATTGCCGCATTTTAATTGTGGATGACTTGATTGCAACAGGGGGTACTGCAAACGCAACCGCGAAGCTGGTACAACAGTCAGGCTGCCAATTGGTAGGGTTTGCCTTTGTGATTGAGCTAAAAGACTTAAAGGGACGCGATCGACTACCGGACGTTCCGATCGTCACGCTCATTGAGTATTAGCATGGACGTTAGCGAGAGGTTGACCATCGCTAGCAGACATCACCCCAGCCCGAATCACCTATAGCAAAGCGATGACTACAGCCGATCGGAGCAGACTAGCCTCAGGCGTTGACGCATTCACAGCGTTTTTAACCAGCGAAACGTTTGTCTTTATCGTTAAGCGGGTGCTGCAAGCACTGCTCACCTTACTTTTAGCATCTGCTCTGAGCTTTCTCATTATTCAGCTAGCGCCTGGAGACTTTTTAGATACGTATCGTCAAAATCCAAAGATCTCGCCAGAATTTCTGGAGCAAAAACGGGAACAGTTTCGCTTAGATAAATCCTGGGCAGAACAGTATTTCTTTTGGCTTTGGAGCATTGTCCGCTACGGCGATGCTGGCCCCAGCATGCTGTATAACCGATCGGCATCCTCGATTATTGCTGAACGGGTACCCGCAACCTTACTCCTCGCTATCGCCTCATTGCTCGTCACATGGACGATTGCCATCCCAATGGGGATTATTGGAGCGGTCAACCAAAACCGCTGGAGCGATCGCCTCCTACAAGTCATTAGCTATGCAGGGCAAGGCTTTCCTAGCTTTATCACCGCGCTACTGCTGTTGATTCTCGCGCAAAATACCTCGCCGCTCTTTCCAGTTGGCGATATGACCAGCATCAACCATGACGAACTCGTGCCGCTTGGGAAAATCATTGACATCGCGTGGCACATGATCCTACCCACGATCGCCCTCAGCATCACCAGTTTTGCGGGACTCCAGCGCATCACCCGTGGCGAGTTGCTTGACGTGCTGCGGCAAGACTACATTCAAACGGCTCGCGCCAAAGGGTTGCCAGAAAATAAGGTGATTTACGTTCACGCTCTGCGTAACGCCGTTAACCCACTCATCACGTTGCTTGGCTTTGAGTTTGCCAGTTTGCTCAGCGGTGCCTTCATTGCCGAATTTTTCTTTAACTGGCCTGGTTTAGGTCGCCTCATTCTACAAGCCGTGCAGGCACAAGACTTATACCTTGTTATGGCAAGCCTAATGATGGGTGCCGTGATGCTGATTGCTGGCAACTTGCTAGCAGATCTGCTCCTCAAAGTGGTTGATCCTCGGATTAAGCTGGAAGACATAAATTAGTCGAAGTGGTTGGTTTTTATTGGTTGGTTTTTAGATTTTTTAGTAGCTCTATAAAATTGTTGGTTTTTGGTAGTTACTTGTTAGCTCTTCTAGTAGATCTACAGAGCTATTTTATTCCAATTGGCAGCGGGGAAGAACGGATGAAACGGATGCTTTTTCCACGACTAGCAGACCACTGATCCGCTTCATCTGTTGTCAAATCCGTTGCCTGATAGACTCAATGCCTAAAATGAAATAGCCCTGAGTAGATCTACAGGTAGTGCGTTTCCAATCGCTTTACATTTATGTTTCCTAAGTGTTGTCTATCTAATTTATGCTCAAGCTAATCATCTTATTTCCTAACTAACAACTAACAACCAACAACTAACAACTCCCCTATTATGTTTTCTCAAGCTTATTACCTGATTCGATCGCGCTCCGACGGCAGTTACCTGGTTGCCCATCCCCATCAAAGAGAAGACACAAAGCAAGATAATGAAGACAAAACGAAGACAGAAGCGCGCAGAAATGCGAGTTTTTTGCTTCTATTTCGAGAACATTTTGATGCTCTAAGTTATTTGAATGCTCATGCTTCAGGAGTCGTCGATCGCTTCACCATTGAATCAATCTCCGGAACGCAAATTGATAGCCTGCTTAAGCGTTGGAGCTTTACAGGTATTGGAGTTGTTCAAGATCCGCTTATTCCAAACATTGAATTTCTATCACAGTAGAGTGGTTAGAATTACAGAAATAGAAGCCAATCAAGACAATGGTATCAAGTCTAGTTTAGATACCAATGTATAGAAGATATCACCAGCAACCTGACTCAGCAGAAATCGGTTTTGCATAGCGTACTCCTTTGTTCCTAGAATCAACAGCAGACAGAAAGACACAAGCGTTGCAGCGAGTCGAACTGTTGCACGAGCGACATCCTAACCTCTTTGCTCTTCCTTGAGAGAGATAAAATTAGCTTTATGTAGTACCGTAAATCCCTCAAGGTGTAGATGTGAGACAGTGTACAGATCTGGGTAGATGGAAGAGGCTCAGTTGTCCTAATCAACTGGCCTTGCAACACTAACTTCTATAGCTTGGAGGAACCTGCTATGAAAGATGTTTTAACGGTTTTACGTCCCCTTCGTTACCTTGTAACGATCTGCCTCTGTGCCGTCTTGCTGTTTTCTTACGTTACCCCTGCTTTTGCAGCACCCATGAGGAACGAACCCAACGCAGCGGCCAACAAAGCAGCAAAAGAGTTTGAGCAAGAATCACGCGATGCGATCGCAACCGATCACCCCCCCTCGCTTGGCGAAACACAGCAGAAGACCAAAGGTGGTGGTCTTAACGAGGTACAAGGTAAAGCTGGTCTCAACGAGATGAAGCGGCCTTCTAACTCAGGAGGTGCACCCTCTGTTGAGAAAGACATCAAAAACGTCCTTGAGAAGGTTCAGGATAAGATCGGCGGTTAGTTGATTCTGGTGTAAGACATCAATTATCTGACCAGCAAAGCGGTTGATACAGGAAGGCGGCGAGCAGGTTTCGCCGCTTTCTTAGTTTTAACGATACGGCTACTTAAAGGGTCGGGCTCAACATCGAGAACATGATGACAACGCTGCACCATCAAGCAAACCGTCTAGTCATCATCACGATCGGTTGCATTTGCATTCCTTACACCCAATCCCTTCAACCCGATGTCTGTCTTGATAAGACCGTGGCTGATTGGATGGGAAACTGCGGTAAGTTTAACTATAGCGACGCTTGCGCCGAGCCACGATCGCTTTCCGCTTCTTCTTCTCAATCGGCGTTTCAAAGTGTCGATGGGAGCGCAAATCAGCTAAAATCCCAGCTTTAGAAACTTGACGTTTGAATCGCCGCAAAGCAGAATCAATGCCTTCGTTTTCACCAAGAACTACCTGAGTCATTCCGTTTAATCTCTCCAGAACATAATTGTGTGAACGAACTGCTGCACCGACGAGCAAACACCTTGCTCCAAGACAAACCCATTTAAGCGTTGGTTGCCTTCCTGGTTACAGATCGAGTCAAGCCTTTGGAGGTGGTTTCCTTAGAACATCCATAGCGCATCTGACAATAGGCTACTCAATTCAGTTTACCGACAGATCAATTCAAAGGGTACGTTAGCACAAAAAGTTGCTCTCGTCTCCCTAGAGCTTACTGATGAGCAATCTGGTTGATAAAGGAGAGATCGATCGTACTAAAGTTCGTGCTTAACGCCAGATTAAGCGTCTCCATTGCTTCTACCAACCACTGCACACCATCGCGGCGACAAAACTCATAGTGGTTAAACAAAATAGAGAACCGCTTCTCTAGATAGGGCTTTACCTTACGGCAAATCAGCACAATTTTTAGCAACAATCCTGTTGTTAAAGTAGAGCCAATATTGGAGATGAGATCAACAAACACAAAGTGATTGGGTCGTTGTGGGCTTTCTACCACAAGAAAATTCAGTAGGTGGCTACAGGTTCTCACGATTAAAAAGTCATTCAGCTTTTGCTCGTTACTTTCTGGCAGAGTACTCTTGAGTTGACTATAAAGCTGATGATTGAACTGCCGCTTACCGTATTCCGGGTCTACTGAAGCTGTAATGTACTGGTAGAGATCATCCTTAAACGATTGAAAGGTTGGAGTTTGATTGGTATGCGTCAGAAACCGCTGTGCTGAGTCTCGATAGGTACCATCACTTTGAGATTTGCCAGCAAATTGCTTGAGCGCACGGCATAAATCTTGATCGCTCAGCAGCGTAGGGTTCTTGACTGGCTGAAGAATTCGACTACTCACCTGCGCAGACCCCTCACGATCGAGCTGCGATCGTCGTACCTGATAGGTCACATACTGCGACAGGTCCACTTCATACTGACGCTGAGCCTTTGCCTGAAGTTGTCGAATAGTTTGCTGATGCTCGTAAGTGCTGCCATCCGTTAAAAGGCAGTGTTCATAGAGATAGGGGTAGCGTCGAATGAGTGCACCAATCGGCTCATGAGCCGGGGGAGCATGCAAATCACTTGCCTGGTTCATCACTTGAGACAGGCGGCGCAACGTCACATATTGCTCGCTGTCTACAAAACCCTTGACTAGCTCACGCATTCGCCGCGCCGATCGAGCACGTGAATACTCGGTGACAGGTCGAGCAGGGGTAGTTTCAAAGAGTGAAATAAGCTCTGGAATCGCCGTTTGAAGCTGAGGGCGAGTCTGCCAGCGATTGATTAGAATATGGCAACAGCGGTTGAGTACAAATCGAAATTCTTGGTCAGCGGCTTTAGAGCTTGCAATCTTGTTAATCGCTGCCACGATGTCTGCGTCAGGATAACCCACACCATCAACAAAGAGGGCGCGAAAGCGCTCGATCAACTGGCTCGGCAGCTCGGATTGCACAAGCCGGAGCAAGTGATCGTATAGCTGCTGCTCCTCTTGATCGATTTGACGGTTAAAGTTGGGTGTCCAGGTACTCACGGCAGCTAGGATTCCTATGCCCAGGGATGAGGGTAAAATTGCACTGACTCAGGCACTAAAGGGACTGTTTAACGCACGAGGCTCCGTTTTTAGACGAAAGGAAAATACTATTGTTGCAGGCTTGCATGATACATTCAACATGCACATTTGGCTAGAGCCTTAGGCTTCATTGCTTCTCATGGTACCCGTAGGCTAGTATTAAGGACTGTGACTTGAATCACTAAACCCTATCATAGAATATAATCCTTGCTTTAGCTTCAAATCACGAAACGCAACACTTGAAAATACGCCTAAGCACTGCGGTAAGCCTGTAGCCGCGATCGCCAATAGCCACGCTAAACGAAGTCTAACTCACGAGTAGATCTGTGAATATACGTAGACTCAACCGTATAGCTGAACCAGGGCTAAAGAAAAAATTAGAGTTGAAGCAGCTATTGCTTCAACCCTTGCCATCTAAAACGAACCTGAACATTGACAACGCGAGAGCGATCATTAGTCGTCAACCTGGCTCAAGCGCCGTAGATTTAGCACATCACTCAGCTTTCTGATCTGGCTAAACGTGCGTTCAAGCTGCTCGTGATCACGAATGTCAATGCCTAGATCAATCACTGCGGTTTGAGCAGGAAACGTTTTGACCTGAGCATTGCGAATATTGATGTTGTTGTCGGTCAGGCGAGACAGGATGTCTTTTAAAACGCCGACGCGATCGATGACTTGAATTTGAATATCAACGGGATAGGTCTGAGGACGACCGAGGTCCTGGTCAGCCGTGTTCCAACTGACGGGCACCAGGCGATCGCCCGGAATCGGCTCAACATTCGGACACCCCTGGCGATGAATCGAAATCCCCCGACTGCTGCGGGTAACCACCCCAATAATGGCTTCACCTGGTACGGGGGTACAGCATCCGGCAATGTGATGGAGCAAGCCCTCAACGCCAATAATGGGAGCCTTACTAGATGGCTGCAACGGCAAAAGCTTAGGGCCGATCGGCAACAAGGGCAACTCTTGAGAGGCAACACTCAGACTATCCAAGCTATCAGAAAGCTTTGCCAGAGGTTGTTGTGCTTTAACTGCTTCCCGTAAACGGTTAAGCGTGAGATTGAGGGTTACTTCTCCGTAGCCAAGGGCTGCCAGCAGGTCTTCAACGCTGTGGTAGTTACATCGCTCGGCGGTTGCTTGCATGGGTTCGGACTTCAGCAACGCTTCAAAGCCATTTTTACCCAGTTCTCGCTCTAGCATTTCTCGACCGCGGGCCACATTTTCTTCCCGGTTCGATCGCTTATACCATTGGCGAATGCGGTTTCGGGCACCAGGCGTAACGACAAAATTCAGCCAATCAAGGCTGGGTCGGGAGTTCTTTTGAGTAATAATTTCGACGATATCACCATTTTTGAGCGGCGTATCAAGGGTTGCCATGCGTTCATTCACGCGAACCCCAGCACAGTGGTTGCCAATCTCGGTATGAATACGGTAGGCAAAATCAACGGGGGTTGCCCCACGACTGAGAGACACCACATCCCCTTGCGGCGTAAACACGTAGACATCCCCATCAAAGAGATCATCTTTGATGTTTTCCAGATATTCCTGGGCATCTTTCAGATCGCTCTGCCAGTCAAGCAGTTGCCGCAGCCAGGTAAACTTCTCGTCAGCCGTTGTGAGTTGCGTATTGCTGGAACTGCCTGCTTCTTTGTAT
This sequence comes from Stenomitos rutilans, assembly GCF_059505485.1. NCBI lineage: Bacteria > Bacillati > Cyanobacteriota > Cyanophyceae > Leptolyngbyales > Leptolyngbyaceae > Stenomitos > Stenomitos rutilans. The sequence continues at coordinate 59,668 of NZ_JCACKR010000057.1, read as the reverse complement.
TTCCAGTGAGCCGCAATCCCGTATTCAGCAATGTGGTGCATTTCCAGTGTGCGGATTTGGATTTCTAACGGCCTTCCCGTATTGCCAATGACAACGGTGTGAAGCGACTGATAGCGGTTTGGTTTGGGTAGCCCGATGTAGTCTTTGAAGCGACCAGGGATGGGGCGAAACATGTCATGTACAACGGCCAGTGCCCGGTAGCATTCGTCGTTAGAGCTAACAATGAGCCGAATCGCCGCAACATCATAGATTTCGTTGTAGTCCTTCTGCTGTCGCTTCATCTTCTGGTAGATGCCATACAGATGCTTAGGGCGACCGCTAATATCGGCGTAGGAAATTTTTATCTGGCTCAAGCGCCGTTTAAGGCTGTCCACAATTTGAGCCAATCCTGTTTCGCGATCGATCCGCTTTTCAGCCACCAGCTCTTGAATTTGCCGATAGGATTCAGGCTCCAGGTATTTGAAGGTCAGATCTTCTAATTCCCACTTAAAGCGACCGATCCCCAAGCGATTGGCAAGAGGAGCAAAGATTTCGCGGGTTTCTAGGGCAATTTGACGGCGTTTGGCATCGGGTAAGTGTTCCAGCGTTCGCATATTGTGCAGGCGATCGGCAAGCTTGACAACAATCACGCGAATATCCTGCGCCATTGCCAGAAACATGCGGCGAAAGTTTTCTGCTTGTCGTTCTGTTTTGCTAGAGAAATTGAACTTTGAGAGCTTCGTGACCCCTTCAACCAAAAGCTGGACTTCTTGCCCAAAGAGTGCGCCTAGCTCTTCAGCCGTAACATTAGTGTCTTCAACCACATCATGCAGAAAACCAGCGGCAATCATTGCGCTGCCGCCACCTAAGTCACGCAACAAACCTGCAACTGCAACAGGGTGCATGATGTAAGGTTCACCCGATGCTCGGTATTGCCCTTTATGCAGTTCATAGGCAAACTCAAACGCTCGACAAATTAGATCATCAGCGTCAGGTTTAGCCGTTTCGGAGGGAGCCGTTTCGGCGAAGGTTCGCCGCGCATTCAGGCATTCCTGCAACCAGGCAGGAAGCTCAAAATCTATGGAAGATGCGGGAGCCGTTAGGTGCATGCTGTCAAGCTTAGGAATCGGAAGGCTCGAAAGATTTGTTGTATTGGCTGATTCTACTGCACAGGGCGCTGTTTGATACGAGCCGTCGATGCGACGGATGATCTCAACGCTTTGGTAGTTGAAGTCATACCAGGCAAAGGACAAACAGAGCACCGCTGATGCCAATTGAAACTAAGGCTAACTGAGTTTGATGCCAGTGTATTGATCCACTAGCATCAAACTCACCAGCCATGCCGCAATGCCAAATGATTAGTCACTGTCAGCCTATTACTACCTAGATTCTTAGCTAAAGCTAGAACGCTAGACTATAGTTGCATTTTTAATTCGAGGTTCTTAACCTCTATTAATGTCTATCTTAGCAAGAATGACAAAATTCTTTACAGTAACTTAGGAAAGCGGTGGTGAGACATGAGGCAAGCATTACCGTTGTTACATCAGCAGCGTTACGAGGCGTTTCAGCAGCTTTTGGGGCAAGTGGCCCAGACGATCGCCCAAGGTGACAGCGCGTTGCTTTATGAGCCTTCAACTGTTGTGCAGGCTAAGGTTGCAGACCTACAGCAGTTTTTTCGTCAGCAGATTCTCTGCTTGCCTCTCGATATCCTTGTGCCATCCATGCAGCATTGGATGCAATCGTATCAGGTGGAATGTGACAAGCAACTGCGGCTTTTGGGCCTTGACGTGATGAGCCTTCGTGCAGCACGCCAGCCTACAACGATCGCACAGCGGCAGCAACAGGTTAGCGATCGGCTCAGTACATTGCAACGGTATTGTGCTGCAGTGCTGGAGGGGAGTAGGGAGTAGGTCTGTGAAACCTGCTGACCGCTGACTGCTGATAGCTTTGGGGAGTAGGGAGTAGGAGAAGGTCTGTGTTCTCGTATGTCGCTTTCCTGGCTTAAATGCTGAAAACCACTCGCTTGCTTGGTTAAATAGAAAAGGTTGGTTGTATTGGAGAAAGCGCTTGTGCAATGTCCGAAGGATAAACAGGTGGATTTGGTGGACGGTCAGTTAATCAAGCAACTGGCAGCGCATCACTGCCCAGAGTGCGGTGGAGCCTGGATAACGGGAGCCTCCTACGAAACCTGGCAACAGCACCAACCCCCCGCAAAGGACTTATCAATGCTGATTGATCATGCCTTAGAGGCGGACTGTGCCCGATCGCCTTTCGATACGCGAGCTGCGCTGTGTCCTGAATGCACTGCCTACCTGTCAAGAGCAAAAGTGAGCGTGAAAACGCCGTTCTATGTTGAGCGCTGCCCAAACTGTAAGGGAATTTGGTGCGATCGAGGAGAATGGGACATGCTGCAAGCACTAGAACTGCATACCGTGATTGACCAGTTGTTTTCTAACGATTGGCAAACGCGCACACGAGAGCGGGAGCAATTGGCGCAGGAGCGGCGTGCCACGATCGACAAACTTGGCCCCGAATTAGCAGAGCGAGTTTTTGCACTGGCAGAGGTTTTAGAGAAACATCCCAATGGGGATTTTGGGGTGGCGTATCTGATGCGGCGATTTGATAAATAGGGGGCAGAGGTCAACTGGAAACCTGTTGTGTCATAGCTAACATGTCAAAGCTAACAACTGATACAGTAGCGGAACGTTGTCTCTTGAACGCTAAAAACGGCCTGTTATACATCGATCGCGGCTGACGAACTTATGACAAACGCTTTGTTCCAGGTTGACCAGTTACGAGTGGCGTATCCTCAGCCAGGAGCAAGGGCGATCGCGTGGGCAGTCGATGATGTTTCGTTTAGCCTCAACCCAGGTGAGCGGCTTGGTCTTGTAGGGGAGTCTGGCTGTGGTAAGAGTACGCTGGGGCGTGCTGTGATGCGGCTATTGCCGGACGACACGCGTATTACAGGACGGGTGACGTTTGCAGGTCAAGCTGTTTTTGACCTTTCGCCAGCCGCACTACGTCGGTTTCGTGGCGAAGCAGTAGCTCTGATTTTTCAAGATCCAATGACGCGCCTTGATCCATTGATGACGATCGGGGAACACTGCCTGGAGACGCTGCGATCGCACCAACCAAAGCTTTCCCAACGGCAGGCAAAAGAGCAAGCGATCGCTACGCTGGCAGCAGTCAATATCCCTGAAAACCGTTGGTCACAATATCCTCATGAGTTTAGTGGTGGGATGCGGCAGCGGGTGGCGATCGCGCTGGCGCTGTTGCTGAACCCCAAACTAATCGTGGCAGACGAACCCACAACCAGCCTGGATGTGACCGTTGCCGCTCAAATTCTGCGTGAACTGGCCCGCTTGTGTACCGAACGACAGATGGCGCTGTTGGTGATTTCACACGATCTGGCGATGATTGGCGAATATTGCGATCGCATCGCAGTGATGTATGGCGGCAAGATTGTTGAGACGGGTGCAACTCGGAACGTTTTGCAAACGCCTCAGCATGAATACACGCGATCGCTCCTTCAAGCGGCACTCCATTTGCAAGCGGTTGGTGTGGAGAGGGGTGAGGAGGGAGGAGAGAGGAGAGAGGAGAGAGGAGTATATACGAATGAAAACGTGCATCCCACACCCCACACCCCACACCCCACACCCGATTCCCTGCAACTTACCCCCCTTCTCCATCTCGACAACCTCAAGCAGCACTACACATTGGAGCAATCGTTCATTGCTCGCTTGTTTTCACAGACGGATCAGACAATTAAAGCTGTTGATGGCATTAATTTAGACCTTTATCCTGGCGAGACGCTGGGTCTAGTGGGAGAGTCTGGCTGTGGCAAAAGTACATTGTCGCGAACCATTTTGCAGCTTATTCGTCCCACGTCAGGCAAAGTCGAGTTTTTGGGGCAAAACTTAGTCGGGTTGCCTCGGCATGCGATGCAGCAGCGACGACGACAAATGCAGATGGTCTTTCAAGATCCCCACGCATGTTTGAATCCTATGATGACGATCGGGGAGAGTATTGCCGATCCGTTGCGCGTTCACCAATTAGCAGCACCCCAAGCCGCGAAAAAGCAAGTGATGGAAATGCTGGAGCGGGTGGGATTAAGCCCAGCGGAGGCGTTTTACAATCGCTATCCAGCGCAACTTTCAGGCGGGCAGCAGCAGCGGGTGGCGATCGCGCGTGCCCTGATTACACATCCCCAGCTCGTCATTTGCGATGAGCCTGTCAGCATGCTGGATGCCACCGTGCAAACGCAGGTTTTGACGCTCATGCGAGACTTAAAGCATGAGTTTAACCTGACCTACTTGTTTATTACCCATGACCTTTGGGTAGCACGCTTTTTTTGCGATCGCATTGCGGTGATGAATGCAGGCAAAATTGTCGAACTCGGTTCCACTCAAGCTGTTTTTACGCGTCCTCAGCATCCCTACACGCAAACATTGCTTCAAGCCGCGCCGCTCTTGGCAAGACAGTGAGACGTAGAACGAACCATCACGTCGAGCACAGCAGCCCCAAACGCCCGCCTCAGGCAGACGAGCTTTCGCGTTTCCAGATCCAAATCGTACCGTCCCAACTGCTGCTGACAAGGGTTTTGCTATCAGGGGTCAGCGCGATCGCAGAAATCATCGACGTTTGGCCCGCCAGAGTGGCGATCGCCTTGCCCGTGCGTGGTTGCCAGAGCTTGAGCGTATCGCTACCAGTGCACAGAAGCTTACCATCGGCACTGACAGCCAGTGCAGTCACACGACCGGATTCTGGCTGAAGGGCACGCTTTTCCCGTTGAGTGCGCGTACTCCAAAGCTTAACAGTACCATCCCAACTACCGCTGCTGAGTGTTTTGCCATCTGGCTCAAAGGCCAGGGCTGAAACCGTTTGAGTATGACCCTTGAGCAGATGAATATCGCGTCCAGCCGCTGAATAGTTTTGTTTTAGATCCCAAAGCGCGATCGTCGCCTCGCTACTGCCGCTAGCCAGCCAGAGACCGTCAGGACTAAAAGCCAGCGCTTCGATGCGGCCTGCCTGCCCAGAAAGGCTGGTCAGTTCACGGTTTGCGTCCAAGTCCCAAAGCTTGACGGGGTCATAGAGACTGCCACTGGCAAGCGTCCGACCATCAGGGCTAAGCGCAAGGCTAAGGACGGTATCGGTATGCAAGGCAATCGCGCCAATTCTCTGTCCCGTCCGAACATCCCAAAGACGAATACTTTTGTCAGCACTGCCGCTAATGAGCATCTGTCCATCAAGACTCATCACCAGGCACGAGACGATATCAAGATGGCCCGTCAGTGTGCGGATCACCTGTCCAGTTTGCACGTCCCAGAGTTTAATCGTCGTCCCGCTGCTGCTGGCTAGCACGGTCTCTGCCGTATTCAGCGTGTTTCTGCCAGGTGCCAAGCAAATTGCATACACCTTTCCGGCACTCTGCAACTGATGGGCACACAGCCAGGATGGAGATGGTCGCTTCGCTTTTCGACGTGCTGGAGTGGGGCTTTTGGCTTTGCCTGGTACCGAAGGCTGCTTTACAGAAGGCGGCGCGATCGCCTGCGCAAGAGCCTGCACAGCAGCAGATGCCGCTGATCGCAGCGGGGTTGAAGTTGGAGGCGGCAGGTTAGCAGGCAATGGAAATTGAGCTGATGGTAACATCTCAAGCAACTCACCTGTACCAGACCTGTCTGTGTGGTCTGATAGCGCATTCAGATCATGCAAGACATCAGCAGCGGCTTGATAGCGCCGATTGACCCCAGGCTCCAGCAACCGATCGAGCACCTGTCCTAGTTTGTCACTCACGGGAGTTGCCACATATTTACGCCAAATCCAGGTATTGTCGCTGCTGTCAAACAGATCGAAGGGCGATCGATGCGTCAACAGATGAATACAGGTCACACCCAGGCTAAACAAATCGCTGGCAAATACCGCTTTGCCTCTACTTTGCTCTGGCGAGAGATATTCAGGACTGCCGATCGTCGTGCCAGTTCTCAGCAAGGTAGTGCCTGAAGCTGCCTTTGCTGCGCCAAAATCGACCAGTGCCAGATGCTCTTGCTGCGCCATCGGTTCAAGCAATTGCCGCTGTTCGTGCAATAACCGACTCGCCGTAGCAACCAGAGATTGTCGCTGAGTAAACGACAGATCGGCATAGGTGGCAAACCGTGTAGCAAGTTGCTGCCACTGAGCATAAGCCGCGATCGACAATGCTCTTGGTGGATGGGCAAACCGATCGCTGAGGCGATCGCTAAAGCGGCGATCGCTCATACCGTTTTGGTATCCTTGTGCGGCTTCCAGCGAAAGGACGTGGAGTAAAGCTGTCCACTCCTGCTGTGCTGGCTCAGCCACCTGTGGAACCATCATACGGATGATGTTTGAGGGCTTGATGTCGCGATGAATGACACCGTGGACATGAATAAACTCCAAAACAGGCAAAAGACTTCGTAGCAGAGCTTGCACCTGATTCTCAGTAAAAGCGCCGTGTTCGTGCAGCAGTTCCGCCAGATTCTTGCCATCCACAAACTCTTGCACTAAGTACTGCTGCTGTTCCTGCCGAAAATAGGCTAGCAGCGCTGGAATTTGGGGATGATTGCCCAACTCTTCTAGCCGCATAGCCTCCCGTTCAAACAGTTGAGCCGCTTTCTTCAAATGCTGCGCATCCTGGTTTGTCGGCAAGAACTGTTTGATGACGCAGCGTGGCCTGGATGGCTTGTCTTCATCAATCGCCAGGAACGTTCTGCCAAAACCACCCTGCCCGATCGGCTTGAGCGGTCGATAGCGATCTTTCAGCAGAAGTTTAGCAGCACAATAGCGACAAAGCTCTGCGCTGTTTCGATTTTGGGGCCTCTGACAATCGGGGTTGAGGCAGTAGCTCATAGCAAAGGAGCAACCAGCAACTAGATGATTATGATAAGCGGTTCCTGAAAATTGCTCGCCTTTTGAGACAGCAGCACTACGTGAAGAGCTTTTTCTATACGCACACTCACTATAGCGATCCGATTTGATGTGTGAAAACGGTTCTGCTTAGCTTATGCCGTTGGCGAAGCAAGCTACAGCTTTCAGCAGTCAGCACTCAGCTTCAGCTTTGAATTCCCAAGCTGACCGCTAAAGCAGTGGTTGGTTGCTAGTGGTTGGTTGCTAAAAGCAAGTGGGACAGTGGAGCGTTGAAAGCAGTGGTTGGTTGTTCGTTGTTCGTTGTTAGAAGCAAACCAACGGCTGATCGCTGACCGCTGATCGCTCTTCAACTCAAAACTCAAAACTCAAAACTCAAAACTTCTACAGACCGCTAATTACAGCACAGCGTGTCATACCTTGGAACTCTTAATCTCGCCAAACTTAAGTTCGGTTGCTTTACTGAATCCAAGGTACAAAACCCGGAAAAGTTCATGAAAACAACACAATTTTAGTCGTATGAAAGCTGAGCTTAAAGTGTAGTGGGAGGAAAACGAACCTTCCTGATTCTCCAACAACAGCCCAGAAAGAAATGTGCAGACCATTCGCTGGGGAACTTTCTCACATGCTGGACGCGATCGCCCAGACGCTAGCAGAACAAGCCGCCACGCCTGCTGTACCTGCCACGATTCATCCGTCGAACGCTCCACTGGTCGCTGCACAACAAACAGTGGTTCCCATACCTAAACCAACCATCAGCGCACCTGAATCGCTTGCGCCAACGTTTTTGCCTCCGTCAAAGCGCGAAGATAGTGCCGCTTCAACAGCAGCAAAACCCGTTTCAACAAACACCAAAGCCCCTGAGAATGATCCTCCGGCGGCAAAGCAGAGCGAACAGAGCACTCAACCGTTGGTGATGCCTAGACAGACGGCCAATATCACCAAGAGTCAACTCAATGAGCAAGCTACAGCCGCACAGCGAATAGTGCTGAAGCAGCGTCTGGCAGACCTGGTTACCAAAGACAAGTCTCGGAAAGAGGCAAAATTACGGGCAAATCTCGAGGCAAGGGCGATCGCCAGCGCACAAGCGGGAGAATTTCTGCAAGCGCGCCGTTTGGCACAGGATCAGATGCTTTCGTCTGAAGATCAGGCCACGCTGCTCGTCCAAATTGATGCGATCGCAGGAGCAAAAGTTTCCAAAAAGACTGTGCAACAGCTCCCTCGATCACAGCCAGCCTCTTCAACCTCTGTGATTGCGCCCTGGAAAACAGCCGCTCCTGGTCGATCGCGTCCCTCCGTATTGCCTTATGTGCCATCCTCAAATCAAGGAGAAAGCACAACCGCTAGCAATGTTTCACAATCGTCCCCACAGTATGTTGGTTATTCACTCAACGGGTTTGGGCGAACGATCCAAGGTTTGGGAGTTGTCATAGACAACAATCAGTCTGACATCAACGGGCAAAGCTGGATGACCGCTTACGCACCAGGCAGTCGTTTCAATGCTGAATTATGGAATGGCTTGAGCCTGATCTTTCCGTTATCGGTGCCTGCGCCCATCACGTCTGCTTTTGGCTGGCGAGTACACCCCATCAGAGGCGATCGGCGTTTTCATAGCGGCACTGACCTTGGCGCACCGATGGGTACACCCGTTCTAGCAGCAGCATCGGGAAAAGTTGCCCTCTCCGACTGGTTAGGTGGCTATGGTCTCGCCATCATTCTGTCTCATCAGGACGATACACAAGAAACGCTGTACGGCCACCTTTCAAAAGTGTTTGTTAAACCGGGTCAATGGGTTGAAAAAGGCACCGTGATTGGACGAGTCGGCAGCACTGGCTTATCCACAGGCCCTCACTTGCATTTTGAACTTCGGCAAAAGACCTCAAGCGGCTGGCACGCGATCGACCCCGGCGTACAGTTGAAATACGCGCTTGCTCGCTTGGTCAAGACAATGCAGTCAGGTTAAACCGCGATCGGCCCAGCTAGGTTATACGGTTTCTTCAAATGAGCTACAGTCTAGCCAAATGGGTACAAGGTGTCGGCAGTGGTGAATGCCATAAACCGACTGTAATCCTCGCAGGAGCGCCAAGCTCAGGCTGACACATTCTGAAAAGCGTTTGGATGAGCCTGCCAGACCTGTTGAATAAATTGCCTGAACGGTTGATGCCCTCTATCAGGAGAATTGTTTGGCGCGGCATCGTGATCAGCGGCATACAGGCTAGTCATCCACGAGAACACTTCTGTGTCCAACGCTGCTCGAAATAGGGTGAGTGGGAGCAGTAGGTCAGAATCCTGACGCAAATCATAAAAGCCTGGTTGCTCTTGAAGCGGGCTGTTGCAAGCAACTGGGCTGTAGGCGCTGGCATCAGAAGGCTGCTGAATTAAGACGAGTGGGCGCGCCCAACATAACTGACGCGACTCAATTACCTGGATCACCTCTGCATAGAGATAACTGGTGTCATGCTCCAGGCAAACAATCTGACACGGCTGCAAGCGTGGGTTTGCTTCAGGTGTGAACTCATGGCTTGAAGAAGAACCCATAGGGCTAGACCGTGCGTGTGGCTTTCTCTCACTTTAAAGGGTTTAGCCATTCTCTTGCCGCCGCTATAATACTGAAATTGGCTACTGAAGCTGAGCGATCGCACGGGCATCAGTAGCTTTGATGCAAGCAACCACGTAAGCGTTCAATCCGGATACTTCAACGCTTGATCGAATGCTATAAAAGAAGTTAAGCAATGTAACTGTAGCGATCGTTTCTCTCATTGAGATACGACCGACACATTCTTAGCTGTTGCTCCCTTTAACCAGTGCAACCGTCTGCGCTGACGCACGGTACAGATCTAAGCAAAACATCTGTTAGCATTGCAAAGGTTCGCTTCAAAAAGTTGTCTACTGTTCACGAGAGGATAGAGAAGTGTCTGTCGAAACCATTGAACAGCGTTCAACGGTTCGCAAGCTCGCGCCCCGTTATCGCGTTTTACTTCACAACGACGACTACAACTCAATGGAGTATGTCGTACAAACGTTGATTACTACCGTGCCCAGCTTGACTCAGCCTCAAGCGGTGGACATCATGATGGAAGCTCATACAAACGGATTGGCTCTAGTTATCACGTGCGCTCAAGAACATGCAGAGTTTTATAGTGAGACACTCAACAGTCATGGGTTGAGCAGTACGATCGAACCCGATGAATAATCTACTCAAAAAATCTTGAAGCTGGCATTCTCTAAGCTTGCACAGTCTCCGGCTCCAGTCAGAATTGCAGCCTTTCTTTTGGCGTTGCTGTTGCTTTGGCTACCGATCGCTTTACCCATTTACTGGCTGGTGAAGGATAGCAATATGGTCAGCATCCTGACCATAGTCATTCTTTACTCAGAGTTTATTCTTCTTATACGCGTTTGGGGAAGACAGGTTTACCATCAGCCTAACCTGTTGTGGCGCTACGGGCTGGAACGCTCACGGCGTATAGGGTTAGAGTTATTGAGTGGTTTGACAATCGGATGTGTGAGTGTGCTGGCGCTGTTTGTCACACAGAGCGCTTTTGGTTGGATCACCTGGCGATCGCCTTCAAACGCACTTCTGCAAGTTGCGATTGAGGGGCTGTTGGTCGCTCTGGGCATCGGTTTCGCAGAGGAGTTGTTCTTTCGAGGCTGGTTGTTGGATGAGCTTCAACGGGATTATGCTCCCCAGGTCTCGCTTTGGGTAAATGCCAGTATCTTTGCGCTAGTACACGGCTTCAAGCCGCAGTTTCCAGCATTGGCGCTGCTGGCGGTTACGTTGATTTGGGCAAAGCGATCGCGCACCGACTCAGGCGACGTACCACGCTTGAGTAGACATGAGTGGCGAGACCAAACGTTGGGTTTACTGCGCGGACGTTTAGGCTTGCCGATGGGGCTACATGCTGGCTTGGTTTGGGGCTACTACATCCTTAATGTCGGGCAATTGCTCCGGTACTCACCACAAGCGCCTGAGTGGCTTTCAGGGGTTGATCACAATCCTCTCGCAGGGGCGATCGGCGTTCTCTTTATGAGCGCTTTAGCCATCGGAATGTGGCGCTATGCGAAAAGTCAACGTGTTTCTGAGAGCCATTGATAAAGGAAACACTGGCTAAGCTGGTAATCACGATTCAGTCGTTGCAGCACGTCCTCATCACCCTATTTTTTTGAGCGAAAAAGGCCAAACAGCCCACCATTTTTGGATGTTTTGTCAGATGGTTGGGCTTTTGATGATTGGGGCTTTACAGCCTTACCGTTTTGCTGACCATTTTCTGAGGCAGCGACTTCGATACCAAGCTTGGGGGCAAAGCGGCACGCTAGCGGGTCCTTTGGGTTCAGCTTAAGCGCTTGACGAAGGTAAACTTTTGCCATGCTCTGGAGATTCTGCTGGAGATAGGCAACCCCTAGCAGTGCATGATACTCGCTTTTTCCCGCTTCGATTTTAATGGCGTCTCGTAGTTCTTGCTCGGCTTCTTTCCAATTGCCTTTTTTCATGTACTCTTGCGCTCGTCGATAATGACGCTGAGCATAGCTTTCGGAAACGGTTGCGCCATCGGCTGGGTTCGGCGTAAATTGAATGGGTTTCGCTTCAGGTGCAGAGACCAACCCTGTGCGCTTTTCGCGGATCAGCGTATCGCCCATCTTGAGCTGTAGATACACTAGGTTTAGCTCACCGAGTTGCTCTGTTAGTAAGGCAAATTGATCGAGCGGTTGATACTGGGACTCGGCGAGTTGGGCGATCGCTTGCTCGTAAAAAACATCTACGCCATTCACGGGTTGCTGAGTTAACTGACGCGCCAAATCACCCTTAGGAGCCAAGGGCGCATCACGGTAAAGCCGTCGCACTTGAAGCCGTAGCAGCGAAACATTCTCTTTGCGCCCCTTCTCTTGCTTGAGTTTTTGGTAAGCAGGGTTTACCAGTCGTGCAAAAAGTTGGCTTGCCAGATCTTTGGTCGTATCCTCTTCGGGAATGTTGTGATCGGGGTGCAGCAGTTTGGCAACGGAGCGGTAGCGCTTGAGTACCCGGCGATCGTCCGCTGCAAGCGAAACCCCTAACACAGCATAGGGGTCAGAAAAGTTAGTTAGCCATTCTGAGGGAAGCGCACTCTGTGACATTGACCAAGTAACCTGAGAAGATTCTCTAAATTCGGCACAGTGCTTAGCAAACTGCACTCAATTGAACGCCATAGCATCAACGACCGCTTCACTGGATGGATCATAACGATCTGGATTAGAACCAAATCCAAGCAGGCCGTCTTTGGCAAGCAGATGTTTTACAGGTAAGAGTGTCCTCAAGTTAAGAGCTTTCTCAAGCGCCTTGATGCCAATCAACTTACCCTTTAAGCGTCTGTTTAGCGCGGTGCTCATAAACTAGACCATTAACGATTCAGCCTTAGAGGAACAGACCTAGTGAACTGAGAGCATAGATCAATTTGGCTCTTCAATTTCCGTAAAGGCTCAATTGTAATGATCATTACTCTACTGTACCGTGCCCCACGGGTGAGAACCGGACATATCTGAAGAACGTTAGCGCTTTCTCACTCATGAGATTGCTTCACCCAGAACATTATGGCGCTTGATTCTTAAAGTTTTAGTAAAGCGGCATGATACAGTCACTCACCCAACTTTGCTGTCATCAACTCAGTGAAGTCAATATGATAGAAGAAGCTGACGCAGACATGGTTGTCGGCAGAAGACGATCGTTGCCCTAGTTATGGATCAGCAGATGACTGACGATCGCACGCTCGTGACGGCTCTGAAGGCAGTTTTTAGGAAATCTGTGAGGCAAGGCTGATATGTTAGATAGGCCCAAAAGCCGTAAGGTTGCTGCTGCTTTGGCGTTTGCTGGAGCGGCAGCACCGATCGGCGCAGGCTTGCATAAGTTCTATGTTGGGCAACCGCTTTGGGGCATCCTCTATTTGCTGTTGTCGATGACACCAATCCCTCGCGTCGCCTGCGCGATCGAAGGCATCTGGTATTTGACCCAGGATGCTGACGAGTTTGACCTCAAATTCAACGATGGGATTGTTTCGACGGTCAAAGTGATCGCCAAAACTGAGGTCGTGAATCCTGACCACATCAGTGCCGTTGCTGAAGCCGTAAGACAGCTTGATCAACTCCGTGCCGATGGCCTGCTGTCTGAGTATGAGTTTGAGCAAAAGCGCCGTCAGTTGCTCGATCGAATTGCGTAGAAAAGGCAGGAGGCAGGGGAAGCAAAGGGTGCCAAGGAGGTAGGGGTCGAAGGAGGCAGGACGGTCGATCGTAATCGGTCAAGCGTTTCCGATGTTCAACGATGCTATGCCTCTGCACTGATTATGGTTCACTGATACTAACGACTATTCAAAACTCAAGCGCTTCCCCTCTCCCTCAGCTTCCTCTGCCTCCCTTTCATCCCTCTACTCTCAATTTCTCCCTCTACTTTCAATTCCTCCCTCAATGCCGCTTCCCAATTGGTTATCGACGGTTACTCAAGCTCACCAACCCCTGCGATCGAAAATCCTCAGCGATCCGTACTATCGGTTTCAAAACGTGGCGGAGCTTGAGCTGGCAGCCAGTTTAGGCGTCAAAATCGATGTCAATCAGGCTGGCGTCGATGATTGGCTGCGTTTACCGGGGCTTTCGATTCATCAGGCCCGATCGCTTGTTGAATTAACGCAAGCAGGCGTGCAGTTGCACTGCATTGAGGACATTGCTGCGGCCCTGAGTCTGCCTGTACCACGGCTTAAGCCCCTAGAGTCAGTGATGTTATTTTGCTATTACGATGCAGATAGTGTTGAGACGATTAAGCCTGTGAATCCTAATACAGCATCGATCGAGTTGCTCATTCGCATTCCAGCAGTGGATACGTATCTGGCACGAGCGATCGTCGCCAATCGGACGATGGGGCCTTACCGTAACCTGATTCATTTTCAACGACGACTGTCGCTATCAAGCCAGCTTGTTGCCGAGTTGATGCACTACCTCAAGTTTTAGAGGGAGTCAGCACGAACGCCAAACGCTCTTGATGCTTACGACTTTGCTACTAGCCCAAGACGCTTAAATGGGTAGAAGCGCAACCAAGCGCGACCGATAATGTTCTGCTGCGGTAGAAACCCCCAAACATGGGAGTCATTACTGTTGTTACGGTTGTCGCCCATTACAAAAAACTCACCATTAGGCACAGTGACAGGTGGCAGCGTGTAGTTGGGTGGAGCGGCAATGTACGGTTCCTGGAGTGGTTGTTGATCGACGTAAACCGTGCCGTTTTTAACCTGAACGGTTTGCCCAGGTTGACCAATAATGCGCTTAATAAACGCCTGATCTTTGGTATAGCCTTGAACTTGAAGTTGGTGAGGCGGATCGAAGACGACGATATCGCCAAACTCAGGCGGATGAAAGCGATACGAAAGCTTTTCCACCACGAGTCGATCGCCAATCTGCAAGGTCGGCAGCATCGAATCGGATGGGATGTAGCGAGGTTCTGCCACAAACACTCGAATCAAGAGTGCCAGGATCAGCGCAATGATGAGGATTTGAACGTTTTCCCACCAGGCTCGCCAACGCGGAGGCGCAGGTGCGACCGTTACTGGTAGCGGTAATTCTGCGGGAGGCTCAGAGGTCGAGGTTTTTTCAGAAGTCATGGAAAGGCAGCGCAGACAGCAAACATAAAAAGACAAGATAGCTGACAGTCTCCCTTTTGACTAGGGCTTACGCAAAAGCGGTCATCTTTCGCCCCCTAGCCCCCAATGCTGGGGGAACCGAACCAATTAAAGCCCCCGGCATATAGCCTTCGGCATACCTTTTGGGAAGCAAGCTACAAGAAAGGGGGGTTGGGGGCAAATGCGTAAGTCCTATTGATCAAAAGAGCTGTAGTCAAGATCTCGTCAGAACTTTAGTCTAATGTCTTGATGCCCATCGTGCTTGCAAAGGTCAGCATCAGAACGCAATGAATTTCTCCGATCGCAGTTGGTCGGGCTTCGCACCCAACGCCAAAGCGGTTTCTTGAAGCTGGTCTGAGCGATCGCCCACCGCACAAATCACCACATCAAACGCTGCCAGCTTAAGCCGTAGATTGACCAAAACGCTTTCCGGGCATTGAGCGATCGCGTCCCGATAGTGAAAGGCAGGCCAGGTTTGCTGCAATTGTTGCCAGTACGGCTGATAGGGTAGCTGGTCGGGAGTTTCGGGGTTTGCCTGCACCAACCAGACGGGCAGCTTGTAGCCGCACTCGCGTAGCCAATCGATTTGGCTTTTCAATGGTGCAATCCCTGACCCTTCAGCAATATAAAGGCGTGGACGCTGGGGTAGCTCGCTTAACGTCATCAGACCATACGGCCCTCGTAGTGGCAAGGATTGCCCGATCGCCAGATCCTGTACGACAGCCGAACTCCAGCCCACACGCGAGACGCAGAGTTCAATGTCAGGACAGGCAGAGGGAGAAGAGGCGATCGAGTAGATTTTGCTAAATTTGCGACCATCGCGCTCAAATTTAGGCCAAACGGACTGTCCTGGTAAAAACCGGAGTTCGTCTCGGTCCAATCGCAGTCGAATCGCTTTGATGGTGGGTGTCAGCGCCACAGAACTAAGCACCGTCGCCACGTAGTCTGCCGTCGGCGATCGGCGTAAAACATCTAAACTTTGCATCGTTAACTTTCGCCTGTGTGTCGCAGGCGTGATGGGGTTTGTGACTTCAAGCAGGCATTCTGACTTGGAATGGGGTAAGGGGTTAGGGTTCAGGGGTTAGGGAAGCGTTTAATGCTCCTTCTACCCCATCCCCTAGCTCTTGTACCTTGTTCTTCACAGTTGCGGCACAGTGCCGGACTTTTTTGCGTTAACAAAAGCACCGGACTTTCCCTCGGTTAGACGTTGCTAACCGTGTCTGGGCTGTTTCCCAGAGAACCTGAAGTGGCTTGCGTATTGTAGCTCATGGCTGGTTAACGGCGAAAAATGAAGCGAGGGGAAAGGGGAGAGGGGCGAAGGATAAACAAATGAAGGATTAGCTTTTAAGCGGTCAGCGGTCAGCGATCAGCTTCTACCTTTAGCCTTTAGAATCTCTGTACAAACCCCATCTAAATCGACGTTTAGCCTTTATCCTTTAGCTCTACTCCCCGTCCCCTTCAGCCTTGTTGCAATCCGTAGTCATAACGAGTATGATTTAAGAGTGAATGCGAAAGATAAAGGATATGGTCAGAGTAGAAGCAATCCCAATCAGCAAAATTCGCCGCCCCTTGTTTCGGCAGAATGATCAAACCAAAGTAGCTGCTCTTATGGAGTCGATTCAAGAAATTGGGCTACAGGAGCCAATCGACGTGCTAGAGGTTGATGGCGAATACTACGGTTTCTCTGGGTGTCATCGGTATGAAGCCTGTAGCCGTTTAGGGCAAGAAACGATTCTTTGCCGAGTGCGTCGTGCACCCCGTGCAGTTTTGCAACGTCATTTGGCTTAAGCTTGTACCTTTTTCGGACTGTCAGCCACAACACCATGAGGTTGGGTGCACGGTGTAAGGTAGCAAGGGTGGTTTTAAGATGTAGTCTGTCCGGGTGTAGTTTGGAAGGAAAAACAGCTATAAACTAACCGCAGACCTTGTGAATGAGACGAGTCATTGAACTGTATTTTTGACACGTTTCAGTAATAGCACCACCCGACCCAAAGCTGAGTGCACTTCAGGTATCGAAACAGAGCGTGTTTCGCACCTCTACAAGTTTCATTAACTCAATCCAATCATTAGCTCCAGTTCAATCGAGTTTTCATCTTATTCGGAGGATCGTATGGCAGTTCCAACCACAGTAATGCCAATTGACATCGGCATTGACGAAAAATCAAGAGGCGCGATCGCAGAAGGGCTTTCTCATCTACTGGCAGACACCTATTCGCTTTACCTTAAGACCCACAACTTTCACTGGAACGTGACAGGGCCTATGTTCCAGACGCTCCACCTGATGTTTGAAGGGCAGTATACCGAGTTAGCTGCCGCAGTAGACCTCATTGCTGAACGCATTCGAGCGCTTGGTTTCCCTGCTCCAGGCACCTATTCGGAGTTTGCGCGGTTAAGCTCAATCCCCGAAACAGCGGGTGTGCCCAAAGCAGAAGATATGATTCGTGAACTGGTGGAAGGGCAAGAAGCGGTGGTACGGACAGCCCGATCGATCTTCCCCACCCTTGAGCAGGTCAACGACGAGCCAACCGCTGACCTATTGACCCAGCGGATGCAAGTACATGAAAAGACTGCCTGGATGCTGAGAAGCCTTTTGGAAGGCTAAGAGAGCTGGAAAGTTAAGAGGGCTGGAAAGTTAAGAGTTTTGAGTTTTGAGTTTTGAGTTAGATGAGCCATTTAAAATTCAAGACGCTTAGCTAAAACCTTTTCGTCTATGTCTCAAGATGTTACCCACCGCTTGCGCATATTAATGCGATCGGTGGGTTTTTCCAGTTTTAAGGCGTTAAGTCGGGCTGCTAACGTATCAGAAAAGCAGCTTTTGCGCTTACGGCGAGGGGAAATCGCTCAGGTGCGTGTTGGGTCACTGCTGAAGCTGAGTCGGGTGTTGCAGGTGTCGGTGGTGGAACTGCTAGAGATGTGGGATGAAGAAGGGCAGGAGGCAGGAGCCAGGAGCCAGGAGGCAGGAGCCAGAAGCCAGGAGCCAGGAGTCAGGAGTCAGGGGGTAGAACTTGAAAATCAACCTGATGCATCATTGCAAGAATTATCAGATTTGTGGCAGGAGTACGATCGCCTTCAGCAGCAACTCGCACAACAGCGCCAAACCTTGTGGCAAGAATTTCAGCAAGAAAGTGTGCAAACGCTAGAGTCTCTGTTGCTTCAGTTGCCCACTGCTGCCTATGCTGCTCAACAAAATCCGCAAGCGCCTGCGGTCAAACTGCTGCCGTTACTGCGCCCGTTGGATACGTTATTGGAAAGGTGGGGGATTGAGCGGATCGCGCCCGTAGGTGCAGAAGTGCCCTATGACCCCCAGCAGCATCAACTCATGGGGGACACTGCTCAACTAAGCGGTTTTCAGTCGGACAATGTTCAGCTGGGCGATCGTGTCAAAGTGCGCTATACAGGCTATCGTCAGGGCGATCGCTTGCTTTACCGGGCAAAGGTGAGTGCGATCGGGCCAACTTAACCAAGCCATTTCCTTTAAGGAACACTATCGTAGGATGGAGTCACCGTTAAAGCGCTTTCGTCAGATGCAACGAGATCACTACTTCCAGGTTTCCTTCCGGTTGTCTGCCTTCTCGGACTTCTCGCCGCAAGTTCTCTCGCCACAAAGGATGGCCTGGGCAGCGCTGGCGGTGGCATGTGCGCTAAGCTCAGCCGCAGAGGTGGGAGTTGCCGCCACTCGTAAGGATATCGATCTGCAAATTGGCATTGAGCAGCGCTTTGGTAGCAAGACGACGGATGCACTGACCTTAGAGGCCGCAGCGGGCGATCGGCTCACGTTTCGCTTTGAGACGCAGGGGAAAGAGCAAACTGTTAGCGCCACGAGTGCCAACCTGGATGTGGTGCAACAGCCCCTACCCGAACCGATGCTACAGGAGCGGGTAGTCCTCAGCACCCACCGGAGTTTTGAGAGTGCTGAAGATAGCGCCAACCGCTGGGTTGCTCAAGGTATCCCCGTCGAAGTGGCCCAGCCGCAACGTTGGCAGGTGTGGGCAAAAAGAGAGACGTACAACAGTCCTCTCCTGCGCCGACTGCTGCTGCAAAGCTTACAAGCACAAGGTATGCAAACGGCTTACATTGATACGCAGCTTTTGCCGAAGCAGCCCCGTGCCTCGCTAGTTGTGAACGGCTACCGCTACACTCGCGATCGCATCGACATCACCGCTGGACAGGGGATCATTCGAGTGATTCAAAAGAGCGGTGACAAAACCCGGAATCTCTACGCAGGCAGTATGCGGTTGCAACCCAATACCTACGGCACTTATACCCTGGTCAACCAGGTGCCTCTGGAAGCCTACCTGCGCGGTGTGGTGCCCTACGAAATTGGGACATGGGCCGTGCAACCCGTCCTCCAGGTACAGGCAATCCTGGCACGCACCTACGCCCTTCGCAATTTGCGCCGCTTTGCGATCGATGGCTACCAGCTTTGTGCCGATACCCAATGCCAGGTCTACAACGGTCTTTCTGGCGTTCATCCCGCGACTGATCAGGCGATCGCAGCCACTCGTGGCAAGGTTTTAACCTACAACAATGAGCTAGTGGATGCCGTTTATTCCTCGTCTACAGGCGGAATTACGGCTCCGTTTAACGATGTGTGGTCGGGTGCCGAGCGACCTTACCTGCGAGCCATCATCGACTCGGTTGGCAATCTCTGGGATTTATCCCGCCAGAGCTTGGCAGATGAGCAAAATTTTCGCCGCTTCATTAGTCAGACGAAGGGGTTTAATGAGGCGGGTGGTGAAATGTTTCGCTGGCGTATTAACAACTCGCTTGAAGCACTCAGTCAGGACTTGCGGCGCTACCTTGTCGCAAACAAAAGTCCCCTAGCGAACTTTAAGACCATTCAGCGCCTTGCCGTGACCCGTCGATCGTCTGCTGGGCGTGTCTTGCAAGTGACCGCAACGACCGATCGTGGCACTGTCATCCTGGACAAAGACGATATTCTGGTCGCGCTCTATGCCCCTAACAGCACCCTCTTTTATTTAGAACCGCTGTATGGTGCCAACCGAACGCTGCAAGGCTATACCTTTGTTGGCGGCGGTTTGGGGCATGGTGTTGGACTCAGCCAAACCGGAACCTATCACCTGGGTAAGTTAGGCTGGTCGAGCGATCGTATTCTCAATTTCTACTACCCTGGCACCAAACTACAGACCATCAGTGATGCCATCACCTTTTGGCGTGGGGAGCAAGACAAGGGTAACGGTGGCTAGATAAAGCCATTGCCGAAACAGCGTTTGGTACAAGCCAGCTCAGAAATAAAGTCATCAAAAAGAGGCAAAGAGAATCAGGCGCTCTTCACCTCTCATCCGATGATTGATTTAACTAAGGTGTGCAGTTAGTACAGCTCTTCTTCTTGATGCGTGATAATCGTGCAATCAGAGGTGGGGTAAGCCACACAGGTCAGCACATATCCAGCCTCGATCTGATCATCATCCAGGAAAGATTGGTCAGATTGATCAACGGTGCCGTCCTTCAGCTTGCCAGCGCAAGTCGAACAAGCGCCTGCTCTGCAAGAGTAAGGAAGGTCAAGCCCTTGTTCTTCAGCTGCATCAAGAATGTATTCGTCTTCAGGAACCTCAATCGTTGTATTCAGCCCTTCGGCCTCGTTGACTAACGTGACCTTAAAAGTTGCCATGCAGTGGTCCTCTCAATAATGGAAACAGCACTCTAAGCTCATTGGAAGCTGGCTCTGTAGCTCTGTGTATATAAAGACTGCTTCCTGAATCAGCTTTACTCTTGATACTACGGGAAAACAACAGCTTTAGAAACGCCAATCCATCAGTGGGATGAATGGTATTCGTAATAAAAGTACCAGGTTTAATCTAGTTAGCTTATATGACAACCCATTGCACACTGCTTTTGTTGGGATCAATATGGGCTGACTAAGTATCTTACTGCCCTCAAGTCTTGCTTGGAACCTAGGAAATGCGCTTGTTGACGCACCTGAACCCTCTATAAAGTGCGTTGCCAACCCGACCACCGCAAAAACTTTCAACCTTGTTGTAGAAACGCAAAGATTCAGTCGTTTTTTGCATCGCAGTGCATCCAATCGGCCCGGAAAGCCGTATTGAATCTGTAGAATGCCTTGCAAAAGTGAAGAAACCTGCGCAGATCTTGCGATCGTGCAGCAGCAAAGGCACTTAGTTTTGATGCCTCAAGCCAGAGCCCAGAGGCTCAAGACACGCCAATTATCATTCACCATCACAGAAAAAATCATGAGTAAACGCAGAAAGGGTTTTGTCAATCTAATGCTGGGAGTCATGACTTGCTTGCTCCTGGTCGGCATTTCATCACCGTCTATGAGCCAGGGGGTAGCACGTTGGCTCACAGCCCCAGCATCCGTTAGTCCGCGATCGATCAATGTCACCAATCACCTAGAAGCGCAGTTGCAAGAAGCCGAAACGGTACTTCTGGCTCAAGCAGAGGCAGCACCGCCGACAACAGATATGGCTCCATTGCCCACCACCAGTATCACGAGATACGTCGCTGTAATGTCAGGAAATAGCGTTGTGCCCAGCGTAGCTTCGACCACTGCCTTTGGCACAGCAGGAGCGGCTCTTATCGGCAATCGCCTCGTCATTCGGGGTGATTTCAGTGGCTTAACCAGTCCCCTGCGCGACTACGCAACTGATCCCCTGAACCCACCCAACCCCAACATCACGTCAGGCATCCATGTTCACAAAGGCGAACCTTCAAAAAATGGCCCGTTTCAATACGCGCTCATAGTCCAAGGTGGGGCAGATTCACTCAGCGGTCGGTTTATGGGCGAATACACCCTCACAGACGAGCAACTGCAAGCGCTTACGAGCGGCACACTCTACGTAGATCTCCACACCAAGCAAAACCGCGCTGGAGAATTGCGTGGCATCTTCAAAGCTTACTGAGCATTGTCGCTAGCCATAATGCAGAGAAACGGTGTCAGTCCTGTTGGCAATCTCTAGCGGGATTCAGGAGTCAGAAGTCAGGAGTCAGAAGTCAGGAGTCAGACGCGAAAATAGCTACAAATAAGGCTTCCAGTCTTCGATCGCTACTTCATTTCGCTGCAAACCTCTGTATTAAAACAAGTAAACGGTAGAAGACGGCTTGAGTTGTCCTCTACCGTTTACGTTTGATAGCAGGACTATTCAAGACGTGACTCATGCTCGAATCTATGGCTCTTCATTCGCTGCCACTACAGGTCGGTTTAGTAGGTACAGGCTACGCGGCAAAGCTGCGATCGCAAGCATTCCAGGCAGAACCACGCGCGACTCTAGCGGCTGTGGCTGGACACACGCTAGAAACCACTCAGGCTTTTAGCCAAACCTACGGTGCAGAGGCGATCCCAACCTGGCAGGAACTCGTGCAGCGATCGTCTCTCGATCTCATCATCATCGCCACGGTAAATCGGGATCATGGCGCGATCGTCCAAGCTGCCTTAGGCGCAGGGAAGCATGTAATCGTGGAATATCCATTGGCGCTAGAAGTGGCCGAAGCAATGGAGTTGATCGCCTTTGCCAAGGCTCAGAAGAGGCTACTGCACGTCGAACATATTGAGCTATTAGGCAGCATGCATCAAACGCTGAAAGCGTCGTTGTCCGCGATCGGCACTCCGTTTTATGCCCGTTATGCCACCATCAAGCCCGAACGGCCCGCTCCAAAACGCTGGACGTATCAACCAGAATTGTTTGGCTTCCCGCTAATTGGTGCGCTGTCGCGGCTGCATCGGTTGATTGATCTGTTTGGGTCTGTGGCAACGGTTAACTGTCAAGCTCAGTTTAGCGATCGCGCTGACCGGAGTGAGCCCCACAACACGACCTGTTACTGCGCGGCTCAGTTGCGCTTTCAGTCGGGCTTGTTGGCAGAAGTGGTCTATGCCAAAGGGGAAGCCATGTGGCTACCGGAGCGCAAGATGGAAGTGCACGGAGAAACGGGCGCGCTGATTTTTGACGGGGATCAGGGCCTGCTCTTAAAGGCAGAAGGGAGTCAACCGATCGCGCTGGCTACCCGTCAGGGTCTTTTTGCAAAAGATACGGCAATGGTGTTGGATCATCTCATCAACGGCACACCGCTGTATGTCACGCCTGAAGCAAGCCTGTATACGTTGAAGGTGGCAGATGCGGCGCGACGATCAACAGAGACTGGGCAGACGATCGCTCTTGAGTAAGGGACTCTTTAAAGTTGCCGCCTTTCGCGCCTTGCCATTCCAATGCGTTAATAGAATCAAGAAACGTGTGGCCCAGAGACGGACATGGCAAAGAAACCAAAGCTCAGCGAACAGCGCCTTGTACTGGAGAAAATAAGCTGGCAGCAGCTTGAAGCACTGCTTATGGAAATGGGAACCGATCGCACGGCTCGCTTCACCTTTGATCGGGGTCGGCTAGAACTGATGACTCCACTTGAGGAACACGATCGCTGCCACAGGCTGATCGAGTCGCTCATTCTCGTGCTTGCAGAGGTGATGAAGTTGCCCGTAGAAGGCTACAAGGCACTGACACTCAAGCGACCAGACTTGGGCATCGCTGTAGAACCCGATACAGGCTATTACATCCAGCACGAACAGCAGATTCACGGAAAGGTGGCGATCGACCTCGCTCTCGATCCACCACCAGACTTGGTTCTAGACGTTTCCCTCAGCCAGAGCACCTTAGATAGACTCTCGCTCTACGCAAGGTTAGACGTTCCTGAAGTGTGGCGCTATGTCAGCCAACCAGGAGATGATTTTTTGAAGGGGCAGCTACACATTTATAGGCTAGACCAGCAACACTATAGTCACGTCACTCATGGTCTGGCGTTTCCGTTTTTGCCTGCGGGTAGAATTCTCCAGTTTATTGATGAAAGCGATGCGCTAGGGTTGATGACAGCACTACGATCGTTGCGTGCATGGCTGCAAGAGATCAGCATTTGAACTAGCGATCGGCTATAAAAGGTGAACACATGAATGCTGCAACCAAGTTCTTGAGCACGGTGCCTATGCTACCAGCCGTAGACATTGCCGCGACGATCGATTTTTACCAACAGAAGCTCGGCTTTACGACTGATTTTCAGTCTGATGACTATGCTGGTCTGCATCGGGGTAGTGTGCAAATTCACCTGTGGTTATCTAGCGATCGCCAGTTAGCAGAAAACACAAGCTGTCGTATTAACGTCAGCGGCATCGACGCACTTTACGACGAATACCAAACGCAGAACTTAATTCATCCCAATGGTGCGCTCGCCACAAAACATTGGGGCTTGCGTGAGTTTGCCGTTCTGGATCTCAATGGCAATTGTCTTACCTTTGCCGAAGCCCCTCCAGCTAATGGTCGGCGCGATCGGACGGATTGAGTTGGGGAAAGGCAGAAGGTAAAAGGTAGAGGGCAGAGGGCAGAAGGGAGAAGAAGGCAGAGGAGGCAGGGGAAGCAGAGGAGGCAGGGGGGCAGGGGGAGCAATTCGCAACTCAAAACCTCTACGCTGACCGCTGACCGCTGATAGCTGATAGCCAACCGCTGATAGCTGAAATACCGATACAATAAAGCCTGTTCCCTTGGCGCACTTGCTTTATGTCTGCTTCGATCGCGTCCCCGTTCTCGCCTGAAGACATTGCCGCAGAAGGCATTAAGCCAGAGGAGTACGAAGAAATTGTGCGTCGTCTGGGTCGCCATCCCAATAAAGCTGAGCTAGGCATGTTTGGGGTGATGTGGTCGGAACACTGCTGCTATAAAAACTCGCGTCCGTTGCTCAAGCAGTTTCCCACGGAGGGCGATCGCATCCTGGTTGGCCCTGGTGAGAATGCAGGAGTGGTGGATTTGGGGCACGGCTTGCATCTGGCCTTCAAGATTGAATCGCATAACCACCCTTCTGCTGTGGAACCGTTTCAAGGAGCGGCTACGGGGGTTGGCGGCATTTTGCGTGACATTTTTACAATGGGGGCACGCCCGATCGCCCTGCTCAACTCTCTCCGCTTCGGGTCTTTAGAGGATGCCCGGACTCGTCGTCTCTTTAGTGGTGTGGTGTCTGGCATTGCCCACTATGGCAACTGTGTGGGCGTGCCGACCGTTGGCGGCGAAATTTACTTCGATCGCGCTTACTCCGGTAATCCGCTGGTCAACGTGATGGCGTTGGGCTTAATGGAAACCCCCGAAATTGTCGTATCAGGCGCAAAAGGCATCGGTAATCCGGTGCTCTACGTTGGCTCTACAACAGGACGAGATGGTATGGGAGGAGCCAGTTTTGCCAGCGCCGAGTTGAGCGACGCATCAATAGACGATCGACCCGCCGTACAAGTTGGCGATCCCTTTCTCGAAAAATCTCTCATCGAAGCTTGCCTGGAAGCCTTCAAAACGGGTGCTGTCGTTGCAGCGCAAGATATGGGCGCAGCGGGTATTACTTGCTCCACCTCCGAAATGGCGGCTAAGGGCGGAGTGGGTATTGCATTCGATCTCGATAAGATTCCTGTGCGCGAAAGTGGCATGGTGCCCTACGAATATCTGCTGTCAGAATCGCAAGAGCGAATGCTGTTTGTAGCGCACAAAGGACGTGAACAAGAGCTGATCGACATCTTTGAGCGTTGGGGACTGCACGCGGTTGTTGCAGGGACAGTGATTGAGGAGCCGATCGTTCGCATTCTGTTCAAAGGTGAAATCGCGGCTGAAGTCCTTGCCACGGCACTTTCTGACAACACACCGATCTATCATCGTGAACTGTTGGCAGAACCGCCCGACTACGCACAAGAAGCCTGGGCATGGACTCCCGATCGCTTGCCTCCCTGCACACCCAAAGGTATTAACATTCAAGGCAAGCGTCAAACCTGGAATGACATTCTGCTGCAATTGCTGGCAAGTACTACGATCGCCTCTAAGCGCTGGGTGTATCGTCAGTATGATCATCAGGTACAGAATAATACTGTGATGTTGCCTGGTGGTGCTGATGCCGCGATCATCCGTGTCCGACCTCACACCCTACACCCCACACCCCGCACCCTTCCGGGCGTAGCCGCCACCGTTGACTGCAATCCTCGTTACGTTTACCTCCATCCCTATGAAGGTGCAAAAGCGGCTGTGGCAGAGGCAGCGCGTAACTTAAGCTGTGTGAGTGCCGAACCGTTGGCTGTAACAGACAATCTAAACTTTGGCAGTCCCGAAAAGCCAATCGGTTACTGGCAGCTTGCCGAAGCCTGTCGTGGCATCGCCGAAGCTTGTCAGGCATTCAGTACACCCGTTACAGGCGGCAACGTCTCGCTCTACAACGAAACGCTGGACGCAGATGGCAAACCTCAACCCATCTACCCCACACCCGTTGTTGGCATGGTCGGACTCATTCCCGATCTAACAAAAATCTGTGGTCAAGGTTGGCAAACTGAAGGTGACCTAATTTATCTACTTGGAGCATTGGTAGAAAGCGCCGAACCACCCCACCCCACACACCCCACCCTCGGCGGCTCCGAATATCTTGCAGTGGTACATGGCACGATCGCGGGCATGCCACCGATCATCGACTTCGACTTAGAACGTTGCGTACAGGCAGCTTGTCGTGATGGTATTCGACAAGGCTGGATTCGGTCTGCTCATGATTGTGCGGAAGGTGGCTTAGCCGTAGCGCTGGCAGAGTCTTGCTTGAGTGGTCAGCGGGGAGCCACGATCGCGCTTACGCCCATACAACCCTTTCGTCAAACCGCTTCAACCCGTTGGGATCATCTGCTGTTTGCTGAAGGCGGCGCGCGGATTGTCATCTCTGTATCGCCTGATCACGCTGCAAGTTGCGAATCGTATCTAGCAGAGCATCTAGGATCACATTGGGGAAGAATCGGTCAAGTGAATGATGAGCATGCGCCTTTGCAGATCGCGATCGCGGATCATCGTCCTTCAATCGATGTGAGCTTAACAGACATGGGCGATCGCTGGCACCACGCGATCGAGCGTCAGTTAGCCCAGTAGCTCCCAAAGCGGCTGTAACCTTAGATACTTTTGAAGGTTTTAGAGCCAGCTTCATAATTGTTACGATGTAATCGTCAGTTAATGAGAAGATTAAACAAATATTAAGCAATTGTTGCTTGTCTATTCATTACCCGACTTTTTTCGTCAATCCATCCACAGCCAGGAGCTAAACTGCGGCATGACATCTGACCAACTCTTTCCTGTTGACCCGTCCTTTGCTCAGTCTGCGTCGCTCCTGGCTGCGTCAACCCCTTTAGAGAGGCTCGATGCAGACCTATCTAAGGCAGACTCCTCTAAGGCAGACCTGTTGGAGGCAGACAAACCAGAAGAAGCCTGTGGCGTTTTTGGTGTTTACGCGCCAGACCAAGACGTTGCCAAGCTGGCCTATTTTGGGCTGTATGCGCTTCAGCATCGCGGTCAGGAGTCTGCGGGCATTGCAACGTTTGACGGCGATCGCGTTCACTTGCATAAAGAAATGGGGCTGGTGTCCCAGGTCTTTAGCGAAATCATTCTAGGCAAGCTGACGGGAACAATGGCGATCGGACATACCCGTTACTCCACGACAGGCTCCAGTCGCGTGGTGAACGCCCAGCCTGCGGTGGTCGAAACCCGCTTAGGCTATCTGGCACTTGCTCACAACGGCAACCTTGTGAATGCTCCTGATCTGCGTGACGATCTGCTACAAAGCAACTTCACCCTTGTCACCACGACCGACTCGGAAATGATTGCGCTGGCGATCGCTGAAGAAGTCAACAACGGCAAAGGATGGCTAGAAGGGGCAATCAGTGCGCTTCACCGCTGCCAGGGGGCGTTTAGTCTGGCGATCGGCACCCCCACAGGCATGATGGGCGTTCGTGATCCCAACGGCATTCGTCCACTCGTCATCGGCACACTTCCTCAATCCACCCCAACTGAACCACTGCGTTACGTCCTGGCATCGGAAACCTGCGGCTTAGATATCATTGGGGCGGACTATGTGCGCGATGTCGAACCTGGTGAGTTGGTGTGGATTACCGAAGAAGGGCTGGCCTCCTTCCACTGGACAAAGGCGGCGACTCCCAGACTCTGCATCTTCGAGATGATTTATTTTGCCCGTCCCGACAGCGTCATGCAGGCAGAAAGCCTTTATAGCTACCGGATGCGGATCGGTCGTCGTCTGGCAGTCGAATCTCCCACCGATGCCGATATTGTGATTGCGGTGCCAGATTCAGGCATTCCAGCGGCGATCGGCTACTCCCAGGCATCGGGCATCCCCTACGCTGAAGGGCTGATCAAAAATCGCTATGTGGGTCGTACCTTCATTCAGCCCACTCAAATCATGCGCGAATCGGGCATCAAAATGAAGCTCAATCCGCTCAAGGACGTATTGGCTGGTAAGCGCGTAATTATTGTGGATGATTCGATCGTGCGAGGAACCACCAGCCGCAAAATCGTTAAAGCGCTGCGCGATGCCGGAGCCACTGAAGTCCACATGCGCGTCTCTTCACCACCTGTCACCCATCCCTGCTTCTACGGCATCGACACTGACAGTCAAGATCAGCTCATTGCGGCCACCAAATCCGTTGCTGAGATTGCTGACCAGATTGGGGTAGACTCCCTCAGCTACCTGACCTGGGAGGGGATGCTAGAAGAAACACGCCACGACCCTCAAAGCTTCTGCTCTGCCTGCTTTACGGGTGATTATCCTGTACCCGTACCCGAACCTGTGAAGCGATCGAAGCTGAAGTTAGAGACAGTTGCAGCTTTAGAGACGGTAACTACGGTTTAACTCAGCGGTGGTGCAGCAGATTTGGTCAGAGAGGGAGGGGCACGGAGTATCGATTGAAGATGCGATTGATGCGTCTTCACTGTTGCCTTTATGTTTTGCGGTGCTTCCTATTAGGTGCACCTTTCTTGTCTACTCTTTTATTCTCGCTAATCTCGCTTGAAGCTCCCCCTGTCGGATCTGGCCTCACCGCTATTCAATCTCCTGAGCAGTGGATTAGAACGCGTCGCTTTCATACGATGGGGTGCGACGACTGAATACAACCTCTGCCGCGAAATCCTGAACAGTGGATTGGAACGTTGTCGCTTTTATGCCCCTTCAAAACAGGGAATAGCTGAACGCTCATAATCTGATACTGTTGCTTACAAATACTGCTGGAACAACACATTAAAGCTAATTAATGAACTACCCGTTACTATGCCGAGAACTCGTGAACCGTTCGCCAGTCTGCTGCTTTATCACCTATTTAAATGGTCGGTAGTAAGTCCAGGGCTGCATTTTTACTTTCGGGGACGCATTTATGGGGCAGAGCAGGTGCCGCGCGAAGGACCTCTCGTTGTCGTGAGTAATCACGCCAGCGATTTTGATCCACCATTGCTGTCTAGCTGTGTAGGTCGTCCGGTGGCATACATGGCAAAAGAGGAGCTGTTTCAGATCCCTGTGTTGAAGCAGGCGATCGCGCTCTACGGTGCGTATCCTGTAAAGCGAGGTGCGCCCGATCGCAGCGCCCTTCGCGCTGCAACAAGCTTTTTAGAGCAAAACTGGGCAGCAGGCGTCTTTCTCACAGGGACACGCACCCCCGATGGACGAGTGACTGACCCAAAACTGGGTGCCGCTTGGCTTGCTGCTAAGACCCAAGCTCCCTTGCTGCCAGTCAGCCTATGGGGCACTCAAAACATTTATCGTAAAGGGTCTGCTCTGCCCCGCTCAGTGCCGCTCACCATTAGAATTGGTCAAGTCATTGCACCGCCGCAAACGAGCGATCGCGAAACATTAGAAGCTCTAACGCAGCAATGTGCAGATGTGATCAACGCTCTGCATGCTTTGGGACGCTAGGGCTTTAGGTTTAGGGGTCAGGCGTAAACTCTACGCTGATAGCTGATAGCTGGTAGCTGATAACTAAAAACCATTTACACAGCAAAAAGGACTGCCGCATGAGCGACTTAAGAACAGAACTGGCTGAAGCGCTGGCCGAAGCAGAATGGGACTGGCTTGCCCCTCATGCACGTCGGGATTCTCTTATTGTGGTGGAGTCGGGTCTGGATGTAGTGGATGTAGCTGTGGCGATCGCCAATGACGATACAGCGCGAGTCCAGCATTGGATCGAAGAAAACTTGATTCACAAGCCCTCTTCGGCAGAACTGTCAGACTGGAACCTGAACCAATCCAAGCGCTTTAATACGCTCATTGTGCAACCGTATGTCCTTGTACAAGAACCTCAGTGACACATCTTGCCACTGAGGAACGAGACTTAATCAAAGTGTGGTCTTGAGGTACGGGCGCACAGCCGTGCGTCCCCTACAGAACATCTCACTTGTCGAAGTTATTTAATCCGCAATCCTCAGATGAGCCTAAGCTAACGGCTGTAAGCTTTCGTGTAAAGCATTGATAGCTACAATCAGTCCTTATGAGCAACACGCCCAAAACCGAAAAGCAAAAAATGCTGGCAGGGGAACTTTACCTTGCCACTGATGCCGAGTTAACAGCGGAGAGCCAACGAGCATTGCGTCTCTTGCGGCTTTACAACCAAACAACCGAAATGGAACCAGACAAGCGGACTCAAACCCTGCAAGCGCTGTTTGGCTCTGTTGGTGAGAAACCCCAAATCGTACCGCCCTTTCACTGCGACTATGGCAGCCATATTACGGTGGGCGATCGCTTCTACATGAACTATGGCGGCGTCATTCTCGACTGCAACACTGTTCACATTGGCAACGATGTCCTTTGCGCTCCCTATGTTCAAATCTACGCCGCGTATCATCCCACCGATCCCACTGTGCGACTGACAGGGCGTGAACTCGCCGCACCCATTCGTATCGGTAACAACGTCTGGATTGGCGGAGGTGCCATCATTTGCCCTGGCGTGACGATCGGCGACAACACCACGATCGGTGCTGGCAGCGTCGTCACTAACGATATTCCCGCCAATGTTGTAGCAGTGGGCAATCCCTGTCGTGTGCTTCGGGCTGCGGATGCTTCAGCATCCAGTTAGACGGTTAGCTATCAGCGGTCAGCGGAGAAGTTTTGAGTTTTGAGTTGCGAATTGCCCCCTGCTTCCTCTGCCTCCCCTGCCCTTTGTCCTCTTTTACCTTCTACCTCCTGCCTTTTGCCTTCTGCCTTTCTCTCAATGACCATTTTGCTGTTGAATCGCTACCTTCACGATCGGCGTTAACTTCGCCCGCCAAAACCGATTGTCTGGAAAGGCTTGCACTTTGAGCAGTACATCTTGCCAGCGACGCTCACCGATCGCCGCTTGCATCTCTGTAAATGTGGCCTCTGCGGTTTTCCAGTCGCGCTGCCACTGGTTGATGGCCCCTTTAGCGGCTTGAGAGGCATTGCTGCTAGCGGGGATCGTTTGTGCGAGGGCGATCGCGGCGTTAAGATCACCTGCTTGATACTGTTCTGTAGCTTCTGCCAAAAGGCTCATACCGTCATCATGAACGGCGGGTGTACTGGCATTTGCTTGTGCTGCTGGAATACAGCTTGTCACCGTCAGATCTTGATAGACCCAGCCTTCTAGCGGTTGATTAATCCGTAACCAGCCTTCGTTGCGATCGACCACCGCTAAGTGGGTACCATTTCGCACCGTTCCCACAACGTTATCAGGTGCAACAACGGGGCTAGAGCGAACATTCAGCGGTGGCGATGGATCGGTAGCAATGGTGTTGCAAACGCTAGAAGGTACCTTGGATGTACGTAGTGCCTGCAAGCCACTGACCAAAGATGGTTTAAAATGCAGTGTCACAGCACTAATCGCTGCTGCCGTTATAAAAATTGCTGCGCCAAGACCCAGATTTAGAGCAGGCTTATGAGCTGTAGTCATTCTAAGATCCGTCAATTTTGAAAGATGCGACCGATCAAGCAACGTAACGTAGGATCGTGCAGGATGTCATCCACACTAACTGACCAGCCGCCAGTTTGCTTAGGTAGTTTTTCGCTTTTTTTGGGGACAAAAGTTTATTTATTGCTGGCTGTTATGGTCATGACACATGGCTAATTCAATTGGAACCGTTTATCTAGTCGGATCAGGCCCTGGAGATGCAGTGTATCTGACGATGCGGGCACACCAACTGCTGGTCGAAGCAGAAGTCCTGGTATACGACGCACTGGTAGATAGTGACCTGCTACAACTCGTACCAGAAACCTGCCTGCGACTTAACGTGGGTAAGCGAGGTGGCGAACCTAGTATGCCCCAGGTAGAGATTAATACACTACTAGTGCATCATTGTTTGCAAGGGCAGCATGTGGTTAGGCTCAAGAGTGGTGATCCATTTATCTTTGGTCGATGTCAGTCTGAAATTGAAGCCTTAACTGCCGCAAATTGTGCCTTTGAAGTGGTGCCTGGAATCTCTTCAGCGCTGGCAGCACCATTACTGGCTGGCATCCCTTTAACCGATCCTGTTTTAAGTCGATGCTTTACGGTTGTCAGTGGTCATGATCCTGATGGGTTAAACTGGCAAACACTGACGCAAATGGATACGCTAGTCATCTTGATGGGTGGACAGCACTTAGCCAAGCTTTTGCGTCGGCTGCAAGAGCATGGCCGATCGCCTCAAACGCCGATCGCCATCATTCGTTGGGCAAGCCGCGCCAATCAGCAAATTTGGGAAGGAACGCTCTCTACAATCTTGCAAGAAACAGCAACAGAAGCGCTCTCTCCTTGTGTGATGGTCATCGGCGAAGTTGTCAGGCTACGTTCTTATCTTCAACCACCTTCCTCTCCACTGGTTTCGACTGTGCTTACCACCTCAGATTCCACCCCAGATCCAACCGCAGCCCCAGATACACGACCGTTTGCGGGTAAAACCATTCTTGTCACGCGATCGGTCAACCAATCAAGTCCATTCATCGATCGTCTTAACCACGAAGGGGCTACAGTTGTAGAAATGCCTGCCTTAGAAATTGGGCCGCCTTCAAGCTGGCAAGCGTTAGATGAGGCTCTCACACGTCTGGAAGACTTCGATTGGCTGCTTTTGACCTCTGCCAACAGCGTCGAATACTTTTTTGAGCGCTTAGCAACTCAAATCCGTGATCTTCGTGCTCTGGCAGGAATTAAGATCGCCGTGGTGGGCGATAAAACGGCGCAAAAGCTAGAGCAGCGAGGCTTAAAACCCGATTTTGTACCACCAGAGTTCGTAGCTGATTCACTGGCCACCCATTTCCCAGCACCATTAAGTGGCACCCGCATTCTCTTTCCTAGAGTTGAAAGCGGCGGTCGGGATCTACTGGTCAAGGATTTTACGAACCGTGGTGCAAATGTTACCGAGGTGCCTACTTATCAGTCGCTTTGCCCAGCCGCGATCGCTCCAGCCGCTCTAGCCGCACTGCAAGGGCGTACAGTAGACGTGGTTACCTTTGCTAGTGCCAAAACTGTCAAGCACTTTTGCCAGCTTCTAGAACAATCTCAGCCTGACACAACCTGGCAGGCCTGGCTAGAAGGGGTTTGTATTGCGTCGATCGGCCCTCAGACGACAAAAGCTTGTGCTAGCTTACTGGGTCGAGTTGATGCTGAGGCCAAGGAATATACCTTAGAAGGACTGATACAGGCGATCGCGCAATGGTTTGCCGCAAGCAGTGAGAAGGTCTAGAGGCCAACGCTAAACCCACTCCACTGTCAACAACAAAGCACAGCCGCAAGTCAAAAAAGCTTCAATTGAAGAAGATACTTCGTGTCGAAAGGTCAAATCTAACCTTCCGACACAGGGTGATACGTGTTTCTAGGCTCAACCCTAAACAATTTCAACGAGTTCAATATCAAAGGTCAACTCTTCGCCTGCAAGAGGATGATTAGCGTCTAAGGTCACAGAGGCACCTGACACGTCAGTAATGACAACAGGTAAAACCTGCCCATCTTGCTGTTGCAGTTGAAGCTGTTGACCGACCTGAGGCTCAATTTCGGGTGGCATCTGCTGGCGATCGACGACCACCACCATTTCATCCATATGAGGGCCATAAGCATCATCTGTAGGAATAATTTCTGTTTTCGACTCACCCAGACCCATCCCTAAGACGGCTCGCTCAAAGCCAGGAATGATGCTGCCTGAACCAAGCGTAAATTCCAGCGGTTCGCGATTTGCGGATGAATCGAACACGGTACCGTCGTCCAGTTTGCCGGTGTAGTGAACCTTAACTGTATCACCGGATTTTGCTTGTGCCATGCTACGTCTCCTTTGGTTGGTAACCGTACTAGTATGATCCGATCGCATTCAGCTCTCGCGTTACTTAAGCTTGTCTTTCGCTTCAACTTGGTTTTTCGCTTCTGTGCTACACAAGTATTCTTCTCACCATAGCTTTCTTGTCATTGCCACCAAATCACCAAGAAGTTTTAGTTGAAAAAATCAAATTTTATATCTAATGAGAGATGACAATGCACCAGCACTTTCTTGCTCTATTGCATTAAACGCAGCTATGTTTTGGGTTTACTTAAACTAATCAGTCATGCATCATACCTTCTTACTTCGTATTGCCCTCCCTATTTAGGTAGATGAACGACGCTATCAACATACGCCAACGTTAGGTTGTAACCCCATAGTCGCAAGCTTTAACGGAGATTCACATCATGGTAGCAAACGTTAATTCCAAGACGTTGAGTAATTTAGAGTATGATCTGCTGACAGTACTGCAAAGCAAAGCGGAAGCGTCAAAAGTATACGAGACGTACATTCAAGATGCTCAAGCAAGCGATTCTCAACCCTGTGTTCAGCTTTTTCAAAAGCTCCAGCAGTCAGATGCAGAACAAATTCAAGAAATTCGACGTCATTTGCAGGAAGTGATGCAAAACGGAAGAATGTGAGTAGTGGCTTTTGCCTACTTCCAATTCATTTTTAGGTAAATCAAATTAAGCGAAAGAGGGTAAAAGCTTTACTCTCTTTCGCTTTTTTATCAATTAATTTCAGTAACTTATTGGCGTAGCCATGACTCGCGTGAGAAATTGTAAAAAAAAGCAGTCTGCCTACCCGGTGGCAAACTGCTTTATCAGAATGATGATGAGCTTCTCAATGCATTAATCATGCTCTAGTGACTGTGCTCTGGCTTCTACCTTTTGATATATTTCAAACTCAATTAGCTCCAGCCTCAGATTGCAGCGATCGCCAACATTTTACGTTTAAGCAGTAATCAGTAGATTAGACTTCCTGCATGAATCAGATTTTGCCCCCCAGCCCCCCAAATTTGGGGGGCATCAGTTTTAGCTTCCCCCAAACTTGGGGGACGGGAGGGGGCTTTTAAGTATTCGCGCAGGAGGTCTATTGTCTAAATAACACTCGCATCTAGAGTGTCTTGTTAGCCATCACGAGTAAGCGGGGAGTGCGATTGCTAAGTCGCTAAATTTCCGTTCACGGCTTGCCGAATGTCTGGTAATCGGACGGTTCTGCCACCTTCAGTGCCGGGACACTCTGTGGCGACGCGATCGCGGTGTCCCATCATACGGGGTAAATTGCGGGTGCCAAAATCAGCCGTTGGTGTAGGAATAGGTGTCACTGTATTGGTAATGCCGTAGCGCTTACAGAGTGTTGTACATAGCGCTATAGCGGAGTTGTACATGGCCTGATTGATTGTAGCACTGGTATAAACGCCATCAAACGCAACTCCCAGGCCATCATTCACCACATCATGGGCACCTCGTTTTGTTTCGTTTCGCGCAGAGTAAACTCGTCCGCTCGGCATCACGATGAAATGGTAGCCAATATCAGCCCAACCGTTGCCGTTCACATGACCGTTGTAGATGACGCGCATGCGGGCCGCTTCATCCGCGATCGAGGCATTGGTAGCAGGCGGATTAGTGAGAAAGGTATGGTGCAGCGTGATGCCTTTGGGTTGCAGGGCAGGTAGGTCAGACGGTGTGGGCGTGCTCGTCCACGTGGTGCGGGGTTGTGCCTGAAAGGTTCCAGCCTGAGCGCCGATTACCTCAATAATGGTCTGGGCTTTGTCTTGCTCAGAACCAATGATTTCAATAAGACGCTGCCCGGTTTGGCGCAGCACAGTTTGAGCCTGCCACTTGCCATCCTGCACTCTAGGGCGAGCCAGCTCTAAGGTTTGATCGGCCCGTAAGATCAGTTGGTCGCCGTTGTTATAGTTAGTGGCATCACCTGCAAGGGTCAGGGTCGTTTCTACCTTCACCTGTTTGGGCGGGTTGGTAAAGCTGACACGAGGGGGGCGCGGTTGGGCCGCAACGACATCGATCGTCGTTTGGGCACGATCGCGGCCATCAGAACTGATAATCTCCAGCACACGCTTACCCGGCTGGTTGAACCCGATGGTTGTTTGCCATTTGCCAGCGTTCACAAATGGTTTTGCTAGATCAAACTGCTGATCAGCTCGTAAAATGAGCGCACTGCCATCGGGAAAATTGGCGGCTGTGCCACCGATCGTCGCCGCTTGCAGCACAGGGAGCCGAGTTGGTACCTGGGTAAACTGAAGTTGTTTTGCCTGGGGTGCTGTGGCAACTACCGGAATCGTGAGTTCGGTGCTTTCTGTACCGACCTCAATTTTGAGACGGCGATTCCCCGCTTGTTGAAACAAAAAATCGATCTGCCAGGTGCCATCCAGGTTGATGTCTGGCCCAGTGGCGCGAAATTGTCCATCGATCGTCAACAATAGGTTATTACCCGCATAAAAAGGGGAGGCAACCCCTAAAATGGAAAAGCGCTGTTGCACCAGCACTGGACTTTGGGGGGCTTGAGTAATCTGAAGCATACGGAAGAGTTCTCCAAACGGGAGCATTTTGGCTGCTGAACCAGTTTGCTCAATGAGGCCAAAATGGTCAAGGGCGACGATGCGAACACATCACCGATCGACCACTGGGTTATAGCTTACCAAAGCGACGATCGCGTTGCTGATAGGCTGATAACGCCTGGTGAAAGGCACTGCGATCGAAATCAGGCCACAGCGTATCTGTGACATAAAGTTCAGCATAGGCCATCTGCCAGAGCAAGAAATTACTCAGCCGCATTTCCCCGCTTGTGCGAATCAGCAAATCTGGATCACAAATGCCTGACGTATAAAGATGCCGTTCAAACACCGCTTCGTCAATTTGATCGGGTTGCAAAAGCCCCTGCTGCACCTGAGTGGCAATCGTACGGCAGGCTTGCAGAATTTCTTGTCGTCCCCCGTAGTTTGTGGCAACCGTAAAGCGGATGCTCTGGTTGTGCTGCGTTAGCTCGACCGATCGTGCGATTTCGTCCTGGAGCGATCCTGGCAACGCCTGCAAATTCCCCACAAAACGGATTTGTACGTTTTCCTGCACCATTTCCCGCAGTTCTTGCCGCAGCACCCGCTCAAAGAGCGTCATCAAAAACTCCACTTCCTCTGACGGTCGCCCCCAGTTCTCGGTTGAAAAGGCATAGGCTGTGAGTGCCTGAATGCCCCAATCACGACAGCAGCGGAGGAGATCCTTCAGCACATCTACCCCACGGCGATGTCCCATAATTCTTGGCATACCGCGTCGCTTTGCCCATCGTCCGTTGCCGTCCATAATGACAGCCACATGTCTCGGCAGGCGATCGCTCGTCAGATCAGCAGGCAACTCCTTCAAACCAGTTGGTGTTACGGTCATGGTCTCTCCCAGCAGCAGACAAGTGCATGTATAGCGTGAACAAAAAGCGTGTGTCTGTAGATTGTCGCCCTTAACTTTTACCCTTAAGACGATTTAGAAACCGGGAAACCAGCGATAGTCCTTGACTACCCATCTGACGCACCAGACTCCGGAGATTAGGCGCAACTGTGTCACGATCGGCCGTTTGTGAGAAGCGCGCTTCCAGCAATTCCTTGAGTTTACTGCTGGTCAGTGGACGGTTTAGGGTTCCCCGTTCTGCCAGCGAAATTGATCCAGTTTCCTCAGAAACCACTACGCAAACACAGTTTTCAACGCGCTCAGTGATGCCCATCGCCGCACGATGACGGGTGCCTAACTGGCGGGAAGCGGTTCGTTCCGAGAGCGGCAAAATCACCCCTGCTGCAATCAGACGATTGTCACGAATTAGGACGGCACCATCATGCAGCAGCGTCGTGGTTTGAAAAATGGTTTGAATCAGCTCCTTTGAAACTTCAGCATTCAATCGGACACCGGGCACCGAAAAATCACGTTCATCGATCGGGCTACTCGTCTCTAAAATCAGTAGCGCACCAATCCGGTTCTGCGATAGCTCTTTAACCGCATCGACAATTTCATCCGTGACACTACCAGATTTCAATGTGGTTCTTCGTGAAGATTGGAACAATTGCAAGAGTTCACCTCGACCCAGTTGCTCCAAAAAACGACGAAACTCTGATTGCAAAATAAACGCCATTGCCACAGCCGACCCAATGACCAAATTGCCCAGGACAAAACTCAACAGCGTCAACTCTAAACGCCTGCTGAGGGCGGCAGCCAGCATCAGCACGATGAAACCACGCACCATCCACAGAGTGCGCCGTTCACCGATAATGACCAGCATCATGTAGGTGAGGGCAAGGACAAGCCCCACATCAAGAAAAAATCTCAGATTTTGAACGGTCAGAAGCGGTAGGGACTGCATCCAGCTAGGAGTCGTCGTCAGCAGCCATTGCCTCCATAGATATCCCATTGATCTGGATTAACCCTACGCTTCTACACGTCCTAGTCTCTAAACTCTGAGAGGCAGCGAATGCGATCGCCGCTCATGCTTGCAATGTCTGCAATCGCTCCGGCAACCGATCTTGACGAATCAAATCCTGATAGGTTTCCCGCTGCAAAATAATGTTTGCTTCTCCGTCATGCACTAAAACGGCGGCGGGTCGAGGAATGCGATTGTAGTTGGAACCCATGCTGTAATTGTAAGCGCCCGTTGCCATTACTACGAGCAAATCCCCCGGTTGCGACGCTGGCAACAAGGCTTCCTGGATCACAATGTCACCAGATTCACAGTGTTTGCCCGCGATCGTTACCGTTTCTGTTAATGGAGCCGACATCCGGTTTGCCACCACTGCTCGATAGACTGATTGATAGGTGATGGGTCGCGGATTGTCTGACATGCCGCCATCGACTGTAACGTAAGTGCGGAGACCAGGGATCACTTTCTGTCCGCCCATAGTATACGCTGTGACGCACGCCGAGCCGATGAGCGATCGCCCCGGTTCACTCAAAAGTCTTGGTAAGGGAAGGTTTTGGGCTTGGCAAGCAGCGGCGATCGATTCGCTCACGACCTTTACCCACGCATCAATACTTGGTGGATCGTCCGCTTCGGTATAACGAATGCCCAAACCACCGCCGATATCCAACTCTTGGATTGGCAACCCGTACTGAGCCGCTTTACTCAACCATTGCACCATCACAGCGCCCAAATCGTGATGCGGCTCTAACTCAAAGATTTGAGAGCCAATGTGTGCATGCAGACCAACACACGCCAGACTCGGCTCCCGACTAATCAATTGAAAGACATCATCCAACTGATCAAGCCCAAACCCAAATTTGCTATCGATGCTGCCCGTCCGAATGTAGTCATGGGTATGGCATTCAATGCCGGGGGTGAGGCGGAGGAGGATGCGGATGGAGTGTGGGGAGTAGGGGGGGATTGAGTTTTGAGTAGCGCTTTGCGCCGTGATGCTAGAGAGTTTTGAGTTTTGAGTAGTGCTTTGCGCCGCGACGCTAGAGAGTTTTGAGCTGTAAGTTTCAAATGCTAAATCGAGCGGTTCTTGTTCATTCGCTCTCCCTGCCTCCCCTGCCCCCTCTGCCCTCTCTGGCTCCTGTCTTCTGACTCCTGACTCCTCCGCGATCGCCACCAGGGTCTTCAGTTCATGCCAGTTATCCACCACGATCGTGCAGCCAGCCTCTACAGCGAATTGAAGTTCTTCACGCGACTTATTATTGCCGTGGAGGTAGAGCTTGGTCGGACTTACCCCTGCTTGCAAAGCCGTATACAGCTCCCCACCCGAAACGATATCAATGCCTAGACCTTCACTTGCTATGATCGCGCAAACTGCCAGACAGTTCCAGGCTTTGGAGGCATACAGCACTTGCGATTCACCAGGATAATAGCGGGCAAAGGCATCTCGATATTGACGACACGCCGATCGCAGGGTGGTTTCGTCCAATATATAGAGAGGGGAGCCAAACTGCTGTACTAGATCAACGACATCGCAGCCGCCAATTTCAAGCTGCTCTTTCTGGTTCACCGTTGCCGTCAGGGGTAGCAATTGCTGGTTGGGCGATCGCTGTGCTAACGTGCCGTCTGCCTCGCTCAAATAGCGATGTCCCGTTGCCTGAACCGCTGTCGCGTGAGTCGATCCCATGACATCATTCCTGCCTTCGTTAAGTAGCATACGTGCATTTGTGATCTCTAGTTTACAATCGAGCCTTAGCAATCCTGAGCAAATCCTGCTTGATTCTGAGCAAATAACGTACTTTTCGTGACCTTCCTCGTACTTCAGCCTCTCTCTGCGGATCTACTTCCTGCCGCCCTAGCGCTTGATCAACGCTGCTTTGGCGGACTTTGGACGCTGGACAGCTATCGACGAGAGCTTGAGAGTCCTAACAGCGAGTTGTTGGTTTTTGTAGAGAAGGCAGAGGAGGTAGGGGAAGCAGAGGAGGTAGGGGAGGCAGAGGGATCGAGGGCACAAGAACCGCTCGATTTAGCATTTGAAACTTACAGCTCAAAACTCTCTAGCGTCGCGGCGCAAAGCGCTACTCAAAACTCAAAACTCTCGCCCCCACCCCCCACGCCCTACTCCCCACTCCGCACTCCCCTAATTGGCCTCGGCTGCTACTGGGCCATTCTCGAAGAGGCTCACATTACCATGCTGGCGATCGATCCCCTCTATCAGCATCAGGGGTTAGGGCAAGCATTGCTGATTGCCTTAATGGTGTCTGCTCATGATCGTGGTTTGGAGCGAGCAACGTTGGAAGTCAGGGTTTCCAACCAGGCAGCAGTGTCGCTTTATCACAAGTTTGGCTTTCGTGAAGCGGGTCGCAGGCGGTGCTACTACCCAGACAATGGCGAGGATGCGTTAGTGCTATGGCATGGAGGGTTGCAGAAGCCTGAGTTTTCTACGTGCTTAACGGACTGGCATCAGCAAGTGAACGATCGCTTACGTCAAACAGGCTCGCAGGTGGGCGTTGAGAGTGATCACCCCATCTTTCAACAGCTTAAGTTCGATGCTTAAGAGATTAAGAAATCTTACTTGACTTACGAGACACTTTCCGAGGACAATTTTCCTCCGTGGCAGTTCATTACACTACAGCAAGTCACTGGTGCAGGTACGGTAATCACGGTTCGACTGGGGCGTGTCTTTAAGCCTTCAGCAGAATTCGACTATGATAGAATCAACTCTACCGAGCAAGCAGTAGGTGACAGAAATACGCCATGTTTGAACGCTTCACAGAAAAAGCCATTAAGGTGATCATGCTTGCCCAGGAGGAAGCACGCCGCCTAGGACACAACTTTGTGGGTACTGAACAGATCCTCCTGGGTCTGATTGGAGAAGGGACCGGCGTCGCCGCCAAAGTGCTGAAATCAATGGGCGTCAACC
Source organism: Stenomitos rutilans (assembly GCF_059505485.1). Lineage (NCBI taxonomy): Bacteria > Bacillati > Cyanobacteriota > Cyanophyceae > Leptolyngbyales > Leptolyngbyaceae > Stenomitos > Stenomitos rutilans. The sequence goes on along the minus strand of NZ_JCACKR010000057.1, from coordinate 18,824 downwards.
TCAAAGACGCTCGGATTGAAGTAGAGAAAATCATCGGTCGAGGCTCTGGCTTCGTTGCCGTTGAGATTCCATTTACACCACGTGCCAAGCGGGTTCTGGAGCTTTCTCTGGAAGAAGCCCGTCAGCTTGGACACAACTATATTGGGACTGAACATTTGCTTCTCGGCTTAATCCGCGAGGGCGAAGGCGTTGCAGCCAGAGTTCTGGAAAATCTGGGTGTTGACCTTTCTAAGGTACGCACGCAGGTCATTCGGATGCTGGGCGAAACCGCAGAAGTGACATCTGGCGGTGGTCAGGGTCGCACCAAAACCCCAACGTTGGATGAATTTGGCTCAAACCTGACCCAAATGGCAGCCGAAGGGAAGTTAGACCCAGTTGTGGGTCGCCAAAAGGAAATCGAACGGGTGATCCAAATCCTGGGTCGCCGTACAAAAAATAACCCGGTGTTGATTGGGGAACCGGGTGTGGGTAAGACCGCGATCGCAGAAGGTCTGGCTCAACGCATCGCCAATGACGACATCCCAGATATTCTCGAAGATAAGCGCGTTGTCACGTTAGATATTGGCCTCCTGGTTGCAGGCACCAAATATCGCGGTGAGTTTGAAGAGCGCCTGAAGAAAATCATGGATGAAATCCGCTCTGCCGGAAACGTCATCCTGGTGATTGATGAGGTTCACACGCTGATCGGTGCGGGTGCGGCTGAAGGTGCGATCGACGCAGCCAACATTCTTAAACCAGCGCTGGCACGGGGTGAGCTTCAGTGCATTGGTGCCACCACCCTGGATGAGTACCGCAAGCACATTGAGCGTGATGCTGCCCTTGAGCGCCGCTTCCAGCCTGTAATGGTAGGTGAACCCAGCGTTGACGAAACCATCGAAATCCTTCGCGGTCTGCGTGAACGCTATGAGCAGCACCACAAGCTGAAAATCTCTGATCTGGCCCTGGAAGCCGCTGCCAAACTTTCAGACCGCTACATTTCAGACCGCTTCTTGCCCGACAAAGCGATCGACTTGATTGATGAAGCGGGTTCCCGTGTTCGTCTGATTAATTCTCAGTTGCCACCCGCTGCCAAGGAATTGGATAAGGAATTGCGTCAAGTCCTGAAAGACAAAGATGATGCGGTTCGCTCCCAAAACTTTGATCGGGCTGGGGAACTGCGCGATCGCGAAATGGAAATCAAGGCCGAAATTCGGGCGATTGCTCAAACCAAGAAGAACGAATCGACAGGCGAAGATGCTTCTCCCATTGTGGATGAAGAGGACATTGCTCAAATCGTGGCTTCCTGGACGGGCGTTCCTGTGAATAAGCTAACGGAATCCGAATCCGAGAAGCTGCTCCACATGGAAGACACCCTGCACCAGCGCTTAATTGGTCAAGAAGAAGCCGTGAAAGCGGTTTCTCGCGCCATTCGTCGCGCTCGTGTTGGGTTGAAAAACCCGAACCGACCGATCGCCAGCTTTATCTTCTCTGGTCCAACTGGGGTTGGTAAGACAGAACTCACGAAGGCACTGGCAACCTACTTCTTCGGTTCTGAAGAAGCCATGATCCGGCTGGATATGTCGGAATACATGGAACGCCATACGGTGTCTAAGCTCATCGGTTCACCTCCAGGCTACGTTGGGTACAACGAAGGTGGTCAGCTTACGGAAGCCGTTCGTCGTCGTCCCTATACCGTTGTCCTGTTTGACGAGATTGAGAAGGCACACCCCGATGTCTTCAACATGCTGCTGCAAATCCTGGAAGACGGTCGCTTGACCGATGCGAAAGGTCGCACGGTGGACTTTAAGAATACCCTGCTGATTATGACCTCCAACATCGGTTCTAAGGTGATTGAGAAAGGGGGCGGCGGTCTGGGCTTTGAGTTCTCTGCTGCGGGCGATGCAGCTGAATCTCAGTACAACCGCATTCGTTCTCTCGTTAACGAAGAACTGAAGCAATACTTCCGCCCTGAGTTCCTCAACCGTCTAGATGAAATCATCGTCTTCCGCCAACTGTCGAAGGACGAGGTGAAAGAGATTGCGGTCATCATGCTCAACGAGGTCTTCGGACGTCTGCGCGACCAGGGTATTACTCTAGAGGTCACGGAACGATTCAAAGATCGCTTGGTTGAAGAAGGCTACAACCCCAGTTACGGTGCCCGTCCGCTGCGTCGAGCCATTATGCGCTTGCTCGAAGATTCGCTAGCGGAGGAAATCCTCTCTAGCCGTATCAAAGACGGCGACACTGCTGTGGTGGATGTGGATAGTGATGGACAGGTCAAGGTGCTCCAGGGTGAAAAGCGAGAGCTTTTGCAACAAGCCGCCGAGTAGTCCTGACAACTCCTATAACTTTCAAAGCGGTAGAGAGGCATTCTCTCTACCGCTTTCGTCTTTAAACCGCTTTCAAAAAAGCCTATGCCTAAAAACAAAAAAGAAGAGCGCTTTGGTAAGCAGCCACCTCGCCACAACTTTTTCCTGAATCCTTATACAGATGCACGCTTTACCAGGTGTCCTAAATGCGATGCCAAAACGAAGCAGCGGAAGCTTCCTCTGTTTATTTTTGTTGCGCCTGCTATTCCGATCGCCCTTAACAAAACCTGCCGTTACTGTCCCGCCTGTGACCTGCTCATTGCCCACAAAAATCAACTTGATGATCTACTGACCGCGATGTTCACTCAATCTCGGCAGCCAGCTATGATCGGCAACGATTACTTTGTGATTGGCACCGTCGATCGCGCTGATTGGAAGGAGGGGAAACACGTTCAACATATGGATGAGCTACGGGCGATCGTCCACGACTTCAAGAAAGTATTGGACTTTGAGCTACAGCGCTATGGGTGGATGAAGGAATAAGGCTGCTATCCTTCTTCTGGTAGGTAAGGAATGATCCCCTTCTGAAACGCTTCTTCCTGAATTGCTCGTGGTGCTTGGCGGGCATCTATGATGTATCCATTCACAGAAATCATCCAAACCAGTGGGTTGCGATCGATCATGCTAGCCAGCGACCAGTTTGGGTCCATCTGATGCATCTTCATGACATCCCGAATCTGCTTCGATTTTCCCTGTCCTGTACTTTGGCCCACACCAAACAACTGGTAGATTTCGGTTGCCTTCATGTGGGGCGTTTGAGATGAGTCAAATAAGAAGTTGACTGTGCCGATCGCGTGAACAAACCCGCAAGCCCAGGTATTGGCTTTGCCACTTGTTAATGGTGAAGGGCGTTTGCGGCAAAGAGCAGCCGTCAGATAGCGGCAAAGCTGGGCATATTCATCGTTCAGATGCTCTTTGCAGAAGCGATCGGTCAGTTGAGTCAGTTCCTCAAACTTTGCCCGCATGGGTTCAGGGACGTTTTCTGACTTGGTTGGTTTAGGCATGGACTTTGCTGATTATAGTGAAGCATGACTGACCTGAAGACATTCTTGCCGAATCAGCCCTCGTTTTACCGACTTAACCACGCGATCGCGCTCCGGATCCACTCTTCAGCATCGGCGGTTTTGGACAGGGTACTGCTTTGCCCAATCGTTTGCAATGCTTGGGAGATTTCGCTGTTGGTATAACCGAGCGCTAGCAGCGTCATTTCCACATCTTCTTGAATGGAGAGGACAGGCCCCGCAGACGGTGTGGTGATCATGCCTGCCTGCTGTCGCCATTCTGCCAGCTTGGTTTTAAGTTCCAGTGCGATCCGTTCGGCAGTTTTGGTGCCCACGCCTGGAGTGCGAGAGAGCGCGCGGGTATTGCCAACGACGATCGCCTGCACCAGATCTTGCAAGCCCATCGTATCCAACAACGCCAGCGCCAGTTGGGGGCCAATGCCACTTACACTGACCAGTTGCCGAAACAAATCTCGCTCGGCAGAAGAGTCAAACCCAAACAGCACCACCTGATCTTCGCGCACATGGAGATGGGTAAAAATTTGTACCGTCTCACCAATGCCCACCAATTGCAAAATCCGAGGCACAATCTGAATGTCATATCCAATCTGACTCACCTCCAGCGTCAGCGTCACCCGGTTATTGGCTTTTTGAACGTAGGCAACTGTGCCCTTGAGATAACCGATCATGCAGGTAAGTAGCAAGAGTAAATGGGCAAGGCGCTAGATTGAAATAAACAGCCATTTAGCGCCGTTCCTCAATAATCGTTTCAGATAGTGGTTTTCCCCGCACCTGAAGAAGTTGTCGATCGGTTTCCTGCCGATAGCGAGGTTGGTTGATTTGCTCAACTAGGCCAGAATCGAGCAATGCTTGATCGAATGCTGTTCTTTCAGATGTTAGAGCTTTTGCAACGAGATATTGTTGAACGGCTTGATCCACTTCTTTTAATTCTTCGATTTCAAGCTCTCGAAGTTGATTAAGAATCTCTTGAAGTGCTGCTTGAGCCATACGTCTTATTTGCTTAACGATCAAGTCCTTAGCGATATTATGGCAAGAAATTGCATCTGCATATAAGCTCGTGTCTTGTGGCTTTCAATCAAAGAAACCCAAAGTGCTGTAGTCCTTCTAGAATGCCACCAGCACATTCGGCAAGTGCAAGGTAACGATTGGGATTGGGATGGGCGCGGTGCCATTGGAGCAATTCGGGGCGGGCGTTGCCGACGATGATGCCGCGTTCGGAGCGATCGCAAAACAGCGCGATATCATTGCCAGAATCACCGCAGGCAACGGTACGGGCAGGTTCAAACTCCAGAAATTGTCGGACAAAGGTCATTGCCATACCTTTATTCGCCTGTCGTGGAAGAATGTCTAGGTCTTTGCCACCGCTGAAAATGACCTGAGCATCTACACCCTGTTCTTCAAGCAATGCCTCTAAGTCAGGAATGACTTCTACAGCAGCTTGTTCGCTCAAGAAGTAGCTGACTTTAAAGGGACGTTGCTCCGAATCGGGCTGAGGCGTGAGGTCAACAAAGCGAGCGGCACTGTTCGCCACCACATCTCGCTGCCAACCGATCGAGAGCTTTTGGAACCAGATAGAGTCAGGTTCTTCACTATCCTGATGATAAATTTCAGTGCCGACCGCACAAATAAGGATATCGGGCGGCAAGAGAGACTTTTCGGTGGTGAGGTGTCGGTAGCTGGTGAGCGATCGCCCGGTGGAATAGACCAACTTAGTGCCGTATTGCTGGCGGTGCTGTTCTAGCTGCTGGTTGAGAACGTGCATGGCGCGATCGTCCCCCACCAGCGTATGATCCAGGTCAGTCACAAAAAGAAATGGCTTCACGGTACAGGTCAGTGCGAGGAGGTGTGCAAGTCATCCCCTCAGAGTGTATCGTTCAGCGTGACGTGTTGTGAACAGCAGCGGTTAGGGAGTGGGGAGTGGGGAGTAGGGAGTGGATTAAAGGTAGAAGGCACACAGCGGTTGGGCTTCTTCTCACAACCAACAATTAACAACTACACTCATCGATCGGCTTCTTTGGTCACAATTACCAGATGGGCTGTCAGTTCTGCAACTCGTTGCGAATCGGCTTCGGCTCCTTCTCGATCGCCCAGTGCCGATCGTAGTTTGCTGCGTTTGAAGTAGGCGGCGGCGAAGTCAGGGTTGGCGGCGATCGCGGCATCGAAATCGGTAACGGCTCCCTTATTGTCTGTCAGAGTTGCGCGTACTAAGCCTCGTTGGTAGAGGGCATCAGCGGGATTGGCTCCGTTTTGCATGGCTTGCTCCAACACCTGAGCGGCAGTGGCGGGATCGCCCAGGATAATTTGGATGGCGCTGTGATGAATGGCGGCAGCGGTGGAGGTGGGGTAGAGGTGGGCGACCTGGGTGAAATCGGCGATCGCGCCTTCTGTATCGGCATTCATTGCCCGGATAAGGCCGCGATGCAGATAGGCTGATGCTAGATGAGGATTGACCTGCACCACGTAGTCAAAATCCGATAGTGCGCCGACTTTATTGCCAAGTTTGGCTTGCAAAATGCCTCGCTGAAGGCAAGTTTTTACAGGATAAAGACTGTTTTCAACTGCTTGATTGAAATCGTCTTCTGTGGCACGATTTTCGCCCTGTTGCGTGTGAGCCATGCCCAGATACAGGTAATCTTCAGGCAACTTGGGCTGGAGGCGTAGGGCTTCACCAAAGTCGTCCATTGCGGGCTTGCGCTTGCCCAGTTCCAGGTGTGCCAGTCCACGCTGCACGTAAGCAGGAATGGAAGCCGCTTTGCCGATGAGAATTGGGTGAAAGTCGGCGATCGCGGCTTGAGGAGTCCCCACATCGCTATGCAATTTACCGCGATGAAACCGAGCAACATGCAAGCGGGGATTGAGTTTTAGCGCCTGATCAAAGTCCTGCAAGGCAAGAGCCATTTCACCGAGTTCTGCTAGCAAAATGCCTCGTTGTACCAGTGCTTCCGCAGACGACGGATTGATCGTGAGTTCCTGGTTAAAGTCAGCGAGGGCGGTTTGCTGGTCGCCAAGAGCAGTCAGGAGTACGCCTCGATTAAGATGTGCGCCGATGGTGATTGGATTTGCCTGTAGCGCCTGATTGAAGTCGGCGATCGCGCCCTCTTCATTGCCCAGCTTGACCAGCACCAGACCCCGGTTGAGTGCAGCCGTAGCAGGATTTGGGCTAATGGTAAGCAACGTTTGCAGGTCAGCCGCAGCCGCAGCCGTATTGCCCAGCTTGAGGTGAATGGCACCCCGATTGATGTAGGCTTCAACCAGATTGGGGTCATGCTGAATGGCATGGTTCAAATCGGCTAGTGCGCCTTCAAAGTCTGCCAGCCGTGCCTTGAGCAGCCCTCGATGCAGATAAGCGCTATCAGAACTGGGGTCAAGGTGAATGGCCTGGTCAAAATCCGCGATCGCGCTATCCATTTCACCCAGCGCTGTTCTCAGCATTCCTCGTTGCAAATAGCCAGCAGCCGAATCCGAGTGCATCCGCAAGCAGCGATTAAAGTCCTCAAGAGCCGCATGGTGGTTGCCAATGAGGGCACGAAACAGCCCACGCTCAATGTAAGCATCGGCGGCATTTGGCAACATTTGTACCGCAAGGTTAAAGTCTTCAGAGGCTTTCTGGCGATCGTCCAGTTCAAGCTGCATCACGCTGCGGTAGAGATGCGCGTTGGGGGTGTTGGCGTTCAATTTTAGGGCTTGCGTAAAGTCAGCGATCGCGGCTTCCCGATCGCCCAGTTCAGCCTGGATTTTGCCTCGGTTTACCAGTGCCTCAACAGAGCCAGGGTCTAGCTCCAGCGCCCGATTGAAATCTTCCAGTGCCTTGGGCTTATTGCCCAGCGCCGCACACGCAATGCCGCGTTGCAGATACGCCGAAATCGCATGAGGATTGAGTTTGAGTCCTCGATTGAAGTCATCCAGAGCACCTTGAGAATCGCCCAGCGTTGATCGCACCAAGCCTCGCTGCACGTATGCTGCTAGCAAATTAGAGTTAAGCTTCAGGGCATGGTTAAAGTCGGCGATCGCGCTCAACTGATCTTTCTGTTTTGCCCGTACAATGCCACGGTGAACGTACACATTCGCAGCATTTGGATTGATTTGAAGCGCCTGATCGAAGTCCGCGATCGCCTGCTCCGGTTTGCCCATTTCTGCATACGCGATGCCGCGCTGCAGATACGCCGCGATCGCATTCGGCGCAAGTTCTAACGCCTGGTTGAAATCTTCCAACGCCCCAGAAACGTCTTTTGTGGCCGATCGGACAATGCCCCGTTGAATGTAGGCAGAAACTGCATTGGGTGCAAGCTGCAATGCCTGGTTGAAGTCCTCTAACGCACCAGCAGGATCGTTGAGATCAGCCCGCACCATCCCGCGTTGAACATACACAGCCGGAGCCTTGGGTTTTAACTGAAGCGCCTGATTAAAGTCTGTAACGGCACCTTGTTTATTTCCCGCATGAGCCAGAGCTGTGCCGCGCCCCATGTATGCCTCAGCAATGTTGGGGTTGATTTGCAACACGTCGTTAAAGTCGGCGATCGCGCCCTTGTGATCGTGTAGTGCCAGCCGCGCATTCCCCCGATGCAGAAACGCCCCCGCATACTTAGGGTAAAGTTGAATGGCTTCGGTCAGGTCGGCAATGGCTCCCTTGTAGTCGCCTTTTTGAGCCTTCGCTAACCCTTGATTCAAGAACGCTTCGGCATTCATAGCTGGGGATCGGTAGCAGTACCGCTCAACTATAGCCACAGACACTTGATGATAGCTCCGTTGTTTTGCGGAGACGTGAGGTCTAGAGGCTACGTAGGTTTGCGGGGGAGTGATTAGTTGTTGGTTGTTGGTTGTTGGCAGTAGGAAGAGGGGAAAGGCAAAAGGATAAAGAAGGTAAAGGTCTACTGAGCGCTAATGGCTGACCACTGATAGCTCTTTAACTTAAAACTCAAAACTCAAAGCTTCTACGCTGACCACTGATAGCTCTTTAACTCAAAACTCAAAGCTTCTATGCTAATAGCTGACCGCTGTTAGTCCTCCCTTTAAGTAAGCTTTATCAGAAACTGCGCTTTGATAAAGAAACTACAAGGGTAAGATGTTCTCCATCTGAGTATTCATAATGATAGAGGTTTCTGCCATTCGCCCATTCGCCTGCCATGCCAATCGATTTTACTGTTGCCATTCGCACGTATAACGCTGAGCAGCGTTTGCCAGAGGTGCTCGATCGCCTGCTGACCCAAACGGATACAGACGGAATCCGCTGGGAAATTCTGGTGGTGGATAACAACAGCACCGATCGCACAACGGCTGTAGTGGAAGACTATGCTCAACGATGGCGATCGGATAGCCAACTGCGCTGGGTTTCAGAGCCAAGACAGGGTAGTGCGTTTGCCCGTGATCGTGCCATGCAAGCGGCTGAAAGTGAAAGCCTGGTTGGGTTTCTGGATGATGACAACTATCCTGCTGCAAGCTGGGTGGCAGAAGCATACCACTTTGGGCAAGCACATCCGGAGGCGGGGGCCTATGGTGGTAATATCTTTGCCAAGCTTGATGCGCCACCCCCACCCGAATTTCACCAGATCAAATTTCTGCTGGCGGTGGAAGAACGTGGAACGGTTCCCTTTCGCTACACCGCGCGAGGGATGGCACCCAATGGTCCCGGCTGTGTCATTCGCAAGCAGGCATGGCAAGAAGCGGTACCGCAGCAGCGTCGGCTCAAGGGACGCGATGAAACCTGGAAAACGATGATTGCAAATGCGGAAGATATTGAGGTGATGCTCTACATCCAAAGTAGCCATTGGGAGCTTTGGCACAACCCCAAAATGGAAGTGTGGCATCATCTTCCCCCCCGACGGTTTGAGCGTGAGTATCTGCGGCGGCTGGCTCAAAGTGGTGGGTTAGCCGCACACTCCTGCCGCTACGCAAAACTGCTCCCCTGGCAGCGCCCCCTGATGCCATTCTTCACACCGTTTTATGTGCTTTTAAGCGCGTGGCGAGCGGGGACGTACTATGTGCAGTACAGACACCAATTTCCGACTGATTTGGCGAAAGATTGTCTCTTCCAGTACAAGCTGCACGTCTTGCTTAGCTCGTTTCAAACGCCCAGTGTGCCGTCCAAGGACTGAGCTACGTTTGGTTGAAGTGTTTGGCAGAGCGATCGTGCCTCAACGCCTTGGAGGATGTCTCAAAAGCGACAAATCAGCGAGCAATGGCTAGGGAACGGATGCATTGGATGGCAAATTTCGAGCAAGAGCCGTTAGCCATCCGTTTCATCCGGTATGAATCCGCTGCTAATCATACTTCTCAGACATCCTCTTAGTGGTTTCTTCTGAAACGGTGACTGGATTCAGCGTTGAGTTAGGTGATGGGTTTGCGATCGGCCACTTTTTTCATCACATCCAACATACGTGGCACATTAATTGCAGCATTAAAATCACACTCTACGTCCTTACGTCCCTGTGCCCCCATTTGACGGCAGAGGGTTGGATTATCCAACAGCGATCGGATAGCGGTTGCCAAAGCAACTTCGTCTCCCACAGGTACAATCAGCCCTGTTTCGCCGTGACGCACCATGTCGATCACGCCCCCAACGCCTGTACTAATCACCGCACAACCCGATGCCATCGCTTCTAGATACGCCCACGGTGAAAGGTCAGCCGTCGTTGGTAAGACGAACAGATCGGCTTTGGCATACAACTGGGCCAGACGATCGTCATTCGGGCCAATGTCCGTATACAGATAAACATTTGGCGGCTTCGTTGCGGGTGGCTCCTTGGTGACGAGATGCAACTCGGCACGATCGGCAAACTGGTTGCTAAAAACGTTGAGCAACCGATCGCCCCCTTTGCGTTCAAAGTCTCCGCCCACAAACAGAATCTTGGGTTTTGCATCGGGAGCAAGGGGTGGGCGATCGATGGCTGACCAGTGTTCAAGGTCTAAGCCTGGGTGAATGGGCTGCACCTTCTCACGCGCAATGCCGCACTCATTGACGAGAATGCTGTCACCCCAGGTAGACCAGGGAACAAACGCTGCCGTGCGTTTGGCGCACCACAAGTCAAGCCCTAACCGAAACCGATGTCGCCGGAGGGATTTGTTAAAATCTTTGGGGTAAATCGGATAGGTATAAGGGTCTACAATAGGCGGATCGTCATTGTTCCAAATGATCAGCGGCTGCTTAGAAACCAGGCTGCGGCAGCAGGCAAAGACGTATGCTTCAAACAGGTGAAATAACACCACATCCAACTGCTGCATTTGCTTCAACACCGGGGCGGATTGGTACAGAATCACGGCCCTTGTATACAGTGGCTTTGGCAAGTATTTGAATGGATTTGGCTCATCTGGGGCAATAAAATGCTTTACGGGTGCCCAAAAAAGCTCGACATCCGGATCGCGCTCTGCATACTTGCGAAAATTGAGGTAGCGGGTCATGTTGCCCATGCCGACGCTTAGCACAATCCCAAAACGGTACCGCTTGTCAGCGTGACGGCTAAAAGCGGACTGTTCACGAAAGGGGCGTTGTATCACAGGCTTACCTTAAAGTTCAGGCTGAGAGCCGCTCAACGAGTGTGATCGTTTGGCTAAAGCTCATCAGAGTAAAGACGGTACAAGTCAAAGATAGTCACTAAACGATCTTTCAAGGGAGCGCTAAGAGGACGCGATCGCTCCACTCTAGCCATCCCGAAAAACGATTGTCATTGATTCTACTTTTTCTTCAAAAACACTGAAAAGGAATTAATGGCGTTTATGAAATCTTTGCCACGGCGCTTACAGCCGCTTTATATCTTGCATCAGGGATCTATTGTGCCAGTTTGGCGGCAGAAGCAAGCACACATCGAAAAGGGAACCTCCTTTCTGTATGATAGGGAGAGCGATCTAGCGCTGTGGGTGGATTGCTGTTTTTGATACTTCTGGAGCTATTGGTATGGTCACTCTCAAAATTGCCGTTTATATTGTTGTTGCCTTCTTTGTTGCGCTGTTCATCTTTGGCTTTTTGTCTAACGATCCTGCCCGTAACCCTAAGCAGCGGGATTTAGAGTAACCATCGCTTCAGTACAGCATGGAGGTAGGGGTAGCTTGGGCTGCCCCTACTTTGTAAGTGGGGCAACCCTTAGGGGTTGCTTATTCGTTTGAGACTGCTGCAATATGCCTTATCCGGCTTCGCCCCCTGTTCCCCCAGCTTTGATTACAACCCCTTCTCAGGAGGTTCATCATTCAACCCAAGCACCCCCTGTTGCCTCAGCCGTAGGCTCACCATCCGCCACAAACCATCAGGCGCAGCCCCATACGGGTATAGCTGGTTCGCCTGTATCGGCGATGGAAAGTTTGCCCACTGTGGCGACGTTCAGACAGCAGACGGGCGCATCACAAGCCTCACTGCTGGGAACGACAACGACAACGGGTTACCTCTTACAGCAAAATTTGCAGCCAGGAGTCTTCAAGCCTCTGGTAGAATCTGTTGCCTCCAAGCAGAAGCTCAACGACAAAGCAAATCGCAACAGCGAGCAACAAGCAACCACGCCTGACGACAGCTTGCTGCCAGCAAAGGTCAGGTTGTTGCCCTTCCAGCGATCGATCGCAGCCCCACCAGCAACAACTCCAGCAGCCCCACCCAACTCGATAGCGCCGTTTAGAGTCGCAGAGCAGCCGCAAACTGGCGCAGCCGCGTTGTTAGAGCCTGCCAAAGCGGTGATGTACTCCCTGTCAGGGGCAACGCAGCAAGCTCAAAAGGCAACTGAGGCGGCGGTCATGTCAGGGTTAAGTGACGCGATCGTGTTGGATGAATTTGCTCAAGAAACGCTGGCTCAGGAAGAAGCGGGTACACCCGGCAAATCTGGTTTAGAGATTCGTGCTCAAGCGACTGATCAAACCCCGTTGCTGTTGCCCCTCCCTACGCTCGATCAACCCCCAGGCAATCCACTTCCTGCGCCAACCCCCCTTCCGGGGCAACTCTCAACGCCTCCTGGCACCCAAACTCAACCACCCACACCACAGACTCCCCCCTCAAGCAGTTCTCCCCCCACCACTGGAGAAACACCAGGCGCAGGATCGGTGATTGAGCTGACGGCAGATCGACAAGAATATGATGAACAGCATAAAACGTTTACCGCCGAAGGAAAGGTTTTGATGCGGTTTCGTGGAGCACTTCTGGATGCCGATCGCGTGCAGGTCAACCTCGATAATCGACTGGCGGTGGCTGAGGGCAACGTTGCGTTGACGCGGGGCAATCAGGTCTTACGTGGGCAACGGTTGGAATACAGCTTCGTACAGGGTACGGGTAGCATCCTGAATGCCAGGGGTGAAATTTTCCTGCCGCAAGCGGGTACCGATCTGGCGATCGGCACCAGAGGTGACAACGAAGGCGTGACGATCGCCCGTCCTGTAAGCGATCGCGTGACGGCTGCCCAACCCACACAGAACGTAAATAGCTCTGGCAGTTTTGGGTTTGGCATTGGCTTTGGACGGGATATTAGTCGGGTACCCGGCGGCGTTCCCCAAGGAGGGCAAATTCGGCGGTTGCGCTTTGAGGCTGATCAGATTGACTTTACGCCCGATGGCTGGGTTGCCAAAAATATTCAGATCACCAACGACCCCTTCTCACCACCAGAACTGGTCTTGAAAGCGGAACAGGCCACCCTTACCCGCGTGTCGCCTTTGCGTGATGAAATCCGTACCAGACGGCCACGGTTGGTGTTTGATCAACGCTTGACGCTGCCGTTTTTTGTGCCTGTGATTGCGCTAGACCGTCGGCAGCGATCGCCAGCGCTTTTCCGCTTTGGCTACGATGATGAAGATCGGGGTGGCCTGTTCATCGAACGTAGTTTTGACGTGTTGTTAGCAGACCCATTGCGAGTGACCTTCACGCCTCAGTTCTTCTTACAGCGGGCGCTAAGCAATGGCGGCAATCCCTTTAAAGCAGAAAATTTTGGCTTCAAAGTGGGGATCGATGCCGATCCAGGGCCATTTACCAGTATTCGCGGGAAAGCCTCCTTCACGACTCTGGATGTTAATGATCTGGAAAACAATGTACGAGCCAGCTTACGGGCACGGCAAATCATCGGCAACCATATTTTGGCGCTGGATTATAGCTACCGCGAGCGCTTGTTTAACGGCTCGTTAGGCTTTCAGACGGTGCAGAGTAGTCTGGGTGCTATCGTGCTATCGCCCAAGATTCTTTTAGGGAACTCTGGGATCGAACTCACCTACCAGGCAGGTTTTCAGTACGTTACGGCAGATACCGATCGCCTCAATTTGTTGGCAGCGAACCGCACCAATAATCGGATTAGCCTGGGACGATTTGGTGCCACTGCCCAACTTGCGCGTGGCTTTACACTTTGGCGGGGAACCGCACTGCCACCTACACAAGCCGAAGGGTTGCGCTACAGCCCGGTACCGCTCACACCCTACATTAACTTAGGTGTGTCGCTGAGGGGGGTTGTCAATGCTTATACGAATGGCGACACGCAGCAGAATCTAATTGCCAGCGTTGGGATCAGCGGACAGTTTGGGCATTTTTCTCGCGACTTCTTTGACTACACGGCCTTCAGCATTGGCTATGCCCAATTCATCGGGAGCGGGCAATCCCCCTTTCTGTTTGATCGCACCGTAGATACCCGCATTCTCAGCATTGGCGTCACCCAGCAAATCTATGGCCCTTTCCGGATTGGGTTTCAAACGTCGATTAACCTGGATTCTAGTAATCAGTTCAGTACCGATTACATTCTGGAATATAGCCGCCGTACCTATGCGATCGTGTTGCGCTACAACCCGGTACTGGCAATTGGCGCGATCGGGCTACGCATCAGTGACTTTAACTGGACAGGTGGCACTGATACCTTTGAAGGTTCTGACATTACGCCTGTAGAAGGGGGCGTCATTTTGCGTCGTGATGAATAGTACCGGATAATAACAGTTGAGCAGGCATGGCTTTTACATCAAACTGCCCCAAAGCCTGTATGGTGATTTCACGATTGCGCTTCAGGACTAAAGTCCAAATATACACTTGGGATAAGCTGCGCTTGTCTGCACTCACCAAGCGCCTTGCTGATACAGCGAGGATCTATGACAGAACTGGTCAACCATTCCACAGAACGATCGAATGATGCAGCAGCTTGTGCCATTAAGTTGCTGCATCACTATGGCTTTGATCTGGGGGGGCAACTGCTGTCGCAGCTGCTGATCGATTGGCAGCAGCATTACCCAACCGCATGGATACGCCTAGCAACGATCGAAGCGCTCTATCAGGGACGGTATAAAGCCATTTCGGTTGAGCAAATTTTAGCCATGTGGCAACGACGGAGCCAGCCGCTCCCTCACTTTAACCATGAGTTTGAGCGTTTGGTGTGTGATCACTTGCCCGATCATCAAGCTGTCAGCACCGCTTCTACTCAGCGTGAATCACCTTCTTCGCGATCGACACCGCTAAGCACTCAAGCGCCACAATATCGTGCAGCTCTACAGCTCCCTCACTTTGAACGTTCGCCGTTACCTGAAGCCGATGTCATGCTAGCGCTGAGAACCCTTCACAGTCAAGAAATGGCAGCACTCCAAGAAGCGGCGATCGCAGAAGTTGCGCAGACAGAAGCGCTACCAGCAACCCAAACAGACGATCATTCATCGGCGCAGACTTACTCCTATAGCCTGCGATCGAGCGAACCATCGTCTCCATCCGTTGCCCAAGAGCAAGATGCCGCCACAGAGCAGGAGGAACGCGAGCCGCCTCGCCTGATGGAAGACACGCAAACAACCAAGGAGAATCAACAGGGAGAAACGGGTCAAGACGCTGATGTTAATGAGTCTCCAGTAAGCAGTGCCGCGTCGCCAGAGGAGCCTTTTGCCGCCCTCAATGCTCAATCAGACAATGAGCCAGATCACCATCAGCTTACGGAAAATTCTGTGTCTACATCACCACCTCTCAGTGAAGTTCAAGCGCTGCAACTTCCACCCGTTGGCACGATCGCTAAAATTTTGCAGCAGCTAGAGCACCAGGAACTACAAGCTAAAGTCAATTTGCCAGCCCTGGGATTGATCACTGCTACACTCAAACCAAAATTACAGTCGCATCTCACAACGCCCTACCAGCCGTCTTGGCTGACTGATCCTTCCCGAAAGCAGCCCATTCATCAGTTCACTCCAAACTCAGAGCCATCCGATTTCTACAGCAAGCTCAAAACCGTCGCCCAACCGCTAGAAGAGCCGCAAGAAGACGTGAGCTAACCTGACGGTTAGTTAGCTGTCATTCTAACGGACTCGCTAGGAAATAAGATCCCACTGCTCATCCATTCATTCACCCCTTCAGCCTGAGATTTTATTGGTTACCAGTTCCCTAACCGTTTGCCACTTGACTGTTTTTTCAAGAAAAATTATCCAGTCAGATAACTCGTTTCGGACGCACAAGCTGCACTATTCTAGCAAGCGCTTGCCGTCTTTAAGCGTGAAGGCACCTTATTAAGCGCTGAAAGCTGCTTTTAGACTCGCTTTACGCGGTTTGCTCAACAGACGGCTGAGCACCTGGGTCAGCGGGTGGAGTGACCACACCCTTACGAATTTCAGAGCAGAACGATGTCATACTAAGACCACCGAATTGCTTCAAGATGCTAGTACGTAGGCGCAGGTTGGGGCTAGCAAACCACAGCCGCTCCTCTGAATACATCGTTGCGTCTTCGGTGATTAATGTCAGCGCGTTATCACTACCCATGACGTAGCGACCCGCACCAGGGGCTTTCTCGGCATAGCCCATTTCTCTGAGCAGTTTGCCTTCATTCGGCTTGTCAGAATCGGCGATCAGCACGAGCACCGTACTCCCTGTATGCTTTTTTTTGTCCCGCTCCATCGCGCCATCCCAAATAACCCGCGCACCGCACAGTGCTAGCTCCGGATCCGTTTCGTGCTGTTCACACAGCTTGATAACGTCAAGATCAGTCTTGGGTAGCAGTTCAATCTGAAGCTCTGATTGACCGTCGTTGGTTTGTTTGAACGCCGAATGGTGGCTCGTGCGCTGCAAAAACCACTTACCGCTGCTGAGTTGGAAAAACTCCACAATATCCATCGTTGTCAACAACCCTTTGTTCCGGATGCTTGTGTCTCTATTGTAAGGTTAGCAGGGCTTTAGTTGAAAAAGAACGGAGAGAAGGAATACATGAAGCAGCTAGACCGTTACCGCTAACCCGAAGGGCGCTAGGCTAGCCAAATGTCGTTTACACGATCGCGACAGCATTCCGCACGCAGTTGCCCCATTCCAAAAGGGCACTCTCTAGGAGACTGCTCAATAACTTGCCTTGATTAAAGTGCGTTAAAGGCTATGCATTTACCATTTCTTCACCACGGATCACTATTTCTTCATCAGAGATATGTTAGGAAGGAGCACGGTGGGGTAATTTAGGCACGCAAATGCTATTGTTGCCACGCTTCATGACACACCGTCCATCCTGCACATTCCATAAGCTTTGACACATGACACAACGCAAACGGGCACTCATCACCGGCATCACAGGTCAAGATGGCTCTTACTTAAGTGAATTGTTATTAGAGAAAGATTATGAAGTCCACGGCATTATCCGGCGGACATCCACATTTAATACCGATCGCATCGATCACATTTATGAAGATCCCCATAATCAAGAAGCACGTCTTTTTCTGCATTATGGCGACCTGACCGATGGCACGACACTACGACGCATTTTAGAAGACGTAAAGCCGACCGAAATCTATAATCTTGGCGCGCAGTCACACGTTCGTGTCAGCTTTGATTCTCCCGAATACACAGTAGATACGGTCGGTACGGGTACCCTTCGCCTTCTGGAAGCCATTCGGGACTACCAGCACCGCACAGACATCCAAGTGCGCTTCTACCAGGCAGGGTCTTCTGAGATGTACGGCAAGGTGCAGGAGATTCCTCAAAGCGAAACAACTCCTTTTTATCCCCGTAGCCCATACGCCTGTGCCAAAGTGTATGCCCACTGGCAAACGGTGAACTACCGCGAATCCTATGGGCTGTTTGCGACGAATGGCATTCTGTTCAACCACGAATCGCCCCGCCGAGGGGAGACGTTTGTGACCCGCAAAATTACCCGCGCGATCGCCCGCATTATTGCTGGTCAGCAGAAAAAACTTTACCTGGGCAACCTGGATGCCAAACGCGACTGGGGCTATGCCAAAGACTACGTCAAAGCCATGTGGCTGATGCTCCAGCAGGACGAACCAGATGATTACGTGGTTGCTACAGGCGAAACCCATGCCATTCATGAGTTTCTGGAGATTGCCTTTGGCTATGTCAACTTAAACTGGCAGGACTACGTGGAGTTTGACGAACGTTACCTCCGTCCCGCTGAGGTAGAACTGCTCATTGGCGACCCTACCAAAGCGAAACAAAAGCTGGGTTGGGAGCCATCTGTCACCTTCGAGCAACTCGTTTACTTGATGGTCGAAGCTGACTTGAAAGCCTTGGGGCTAGTTCCCTTAAACGGGCACATACATCAGCCCGTGAGTGACCATGCTACTGTCCGCCAAAATGCAGGCAGTCAACGCTCTTAAGCGCTGATTCTACTAAGCGCGATCGCGGCCCTTAAGCTGTAAGTCGAGGCAGACGAAGCGGATGCTCAAGGACAGAAAGCGCTATCGTTAAGCACTGCTGTGCCCTGAGCGCTAGTTCGGGCCAGTTTTTGGCATTTCAGACGTTCTCGCGATCGCCACAAAGGTTAAGACATTGGGATGAAAGAGTGCGTGGGGGCAATGCCCCCAGCCAGAGGTTACACCCCATTCTTAGCAACCTGACCATTACTAGATCGCAAAGAAGCTATCGCCGCTCAGTAAGAAGATAGGCTGTCCCAACTGATCACGTTTTGGGCTTTAAACGAAAAATGTCCAACCTGAAGAAACTCACCCGCTTACCACAACCAATGGCTCAGTGGACTGTTCTTTAAGTTGGACATGCGATCGGAGCGGCGAGATTCGAACTCACGACCCCTACTACCCCAAAGTAGGAACCTACCCGTCCGAACGCCTCGTATACAACGTTTGCAGGAATTCTCAATAGATACGTATATCAAAACCATCTCAATCTTTCGCACAATCTCCATTTCACGCCTAACCACAGGGTATAAAACCCCTTTTAAATCGGCATTTTCACGATTGACCCACCTTCCCGCTACCTGGCAGTAAGGGTGAAGTAGTGTTTCACCCTTTGCTATGTTCAGCATTTATCAAACCACCAACCAGGGCGTACAGACCCGATCGCACGTATTAGCGGTACTGAGGCAACGAGACGGTCTCACTCGCAACGAAATTGTTACAGCATCGAATGGAACCCTGACCTACGAGCAGGTACGGCGACAGACCGAAAATCTTATCTTTGAGCGCTTAATCAAATCGCAACACGAAGGCAGACAACGGCGGTACTACCTTCGCCAAACCTTTATCGGTGAATCCGTGCTTTCTGCCTAGTGGTCAGTCAATAAAAGTCTGACGAGTCTTCTGGGCAATCTAGAAGCAG